>NZ_JASJVC010000042.1:0-30358 GCF_035019905.1 Sphingomonas sp. 10B4
AGGTTTGGGCATCACGCCCATCTATCCCACTCGATTCCCTACGGGAATCCCCAACGTCAGTTTTGCAACAAAGCCGCGTCGAGCTATGCCGGCTTCGTGACGGTAACGCCGCCGGCGAGCTTCCAGCTGGCACATGGTGGCCTGTCACTGGTGGCAACACCAACCCTTACGCCCAGGCCTACAGCCTTGGTTCGGGCTCGACCGGCAACCCCAATCTGAAGCCCGAGAAGTCGCGCAGCTTCACCGCCGGGATCGTGGCCGAGCCGGTCCGCAACGTCAGCTTCACGGTCGATTACTACAACATCAAGAAGACCGACGTGATCGTGACCGGTCCGGATGCGCTCACTGCCCGTGCGAACTATTTCGCTGGGACCGCGCTGCCGGTAGGCTACACCGTTTCGGCCGTCGACTCGCCCGATCCGCTGTTCCCGAACGCGCTGCCGCGCGTGCTCATCATCAACGTGCCGTTCGTCAACGCCGGCTCGATCAAGAGCTCGGGCCTCGACTTCGGCGCCAACGTGACCGTTCCGATCGCCGAAGGCGTGAAGTTCACCAGCCGCCTCGATATGACCTATGTGATCCAGTACGACCTCGATCCGGCGACCGGTGGCAAGATCCAGAAATATGCCGGTACGCTTGGGCCTTACGAACTGTCGTCGGGTGCTGGCACGCCGCGCGTCCGCGGCAACTGGCAGAACACGCTCGACCTCGGTCGCTTCGCGCTGACCGCGACGACCTATTACGTGTCGCGGATCAAGGAAGTCGCCGCTGACGAAGGCGACGATCTGAGCTGTGCCAATGCGAAGGGCGAGAACACCGGCAACCTGTACGGAACTGGCAACAATTTCTGCTATATCAAGCGGTTCGTCTATGCCGACGTCAACGCTGCCTTCAAGGTGAACGACAGCTTCACCTTCAACGTCTATGTCGGCAACATCACCGGCGAGAAGGCCCCGCTGGCACCGGCATCGTATTCGGGCGCCAACTACCTGCCGACCTGGCACATGGCCGGGATCGTCGGCCGCAGCTTCCGCGCTGGGGCGAACTTCAAGTTCTGATCTGGCGGCACCCCGGGCGGGTTTGCCTGCTCGGGGGTGCAGGCGGGGCGGCGCAGCGTCGTGGCGAGAGCACCGACGCTGCGCCGTTTTGCTGTGTGCGGTGCCGACGCGGCGATTGCCGCCGTCATCCAGGCTAACGCCTGGATCGCTTCAACCCGGCGCAGCGCATGCGCGTCACACGATCCCGGCCTTCGCCGGGGTGCCGATGCGACCGCGTCCGAATCAGCGGAGCCGTTTCACATCGACCGCGCGGCCTTTGCCGATCTTCGCAGTATAGCGGCCCAGCATGCCCGCCTTGATGGTGACCGTGTCGCCCTTGCGCGGATCGAAGGTCGGCGATTCAGCCGTCGACTGCCATTCCCCGCCTTCGGCAAGTCCGAACGCCCACAGGCCGTAGGCCGCCTGGCGGGCGGATGTCACGGTGCTGGTGATCTCGCGAACGTCGGTGTCCGAATCGGCGCGGGGATCTTCCTTGCCGGTGCCGAACAGATTGAGGTGCGGTAGCGAGAAGCCGAACAGCGAGCGCTTGGCGCGCTGGACAGCTTCGCGGTCGACGATCCTGATCTCGTGGCAATCGCGCGCGGAGATAAGGGCCACGCTGGCCTGTTCGTAACACGCCAGGCGTTGGTCGGCGGCTGCCGTACGACATGCAGCGAGCGCCGAGACCAAGCCTTCACCCCGGCTCTCGGTGGTCTGCGCTGCGGCAGGGAGTGGCGCCAGCGCAAGGCAGGCGATCAGGGCAGTGGCGCGTGTGGGCAAGAGACCGTGCTCCCATGGTTGTAGCCGTCGTAGCGGGCGCCCGCCGGGCGGAAATCTGTCCGAACGTGGCGATCTGTATCTAAAACATCACAGCCCGAACAATATTCACACGGTGACGTATTAGCCCGTTGCGGTCCTACCTCGGGATATCATACCCATGTGTCAACGTCCGTCCAAGATCGGACACAGATTACACCAGCCGAACAGGCCGGAATGGGGGTTTTATGAAATCGACGACGCGGTCCGTTTTGCTTGGGTCCACTCTCTTCGCCAGCGCGGCACTGGCGTCGGCGCCTGCCTTCGCGCAGACCGCTCCGGCCACGCCGCCGGCCGACACCACGGCGCAACCTGCGCCCGCAGCGCAGTCGACTCCCACGGAAAGCGGTGCCGATATCGTCGTCACCGGCAGCCTTATCCGCAATCCCAATCTCGTCAGCTCGACGCCGGTTGCAGTGATCGGTTCGGACGAACTGGCGCTGCGCCAGACCAACACCGCCGAACAGGTCCTGCGCGATCTGCCGGGCGCGGTCGCGAGCATCGGCTCGGCGGTCAATAACGGCAATGGCGGCGCCAGCTACGCGGATCTTCGCGGCCTCGGCAACTTCCGCAACGTCGTGCTGCTCGACGGCAACCGCATCACGCCGTCGAACACCGTCGGTCGCGTCGATCTCAACAACATCCCGCTCGCGCTCGTCCAGCGCGTCGAGACGGTGACCGGCGGCGCTGCCACGACGTATGGCGCCGACGCCGTGTCGGGCGTCATCAACTTCATCACGCGCCAGGATTTCTCGGGCGTCGAGGCGACGGTGTCGAACCAGATCACCGAGCGCGGCGATGGCCACACCTATCGCGCCGATCTGACGATTGGCGCCAATTTCGACGACGGCCGTGGCAACGCGGTGCTGTCGGTCGGCTATCAGCATTCCGACCCGGTCTATCAGGGCGCGCGCAACATCGCGGTCAACAACTACACCTCGTCCAGCGGCGCGGCCGGTGGTTCGGGCACGACGGTGCCGACGCGCTTCTCGGTCGCCGGTCTTGGCACGGGGGCTGCACGCGTTTCGGGCAATCGCCAGATCAACCCGACTACGGGCGCGCTGCAGTCGCCGGTCGTGCCGTTCAACTTCAACCCGTACAATATCTTCCAGACGCCGTTCCAGCGCTACAATATCTACGGCGCGGCGCGGTATGACATCTCCGACCATGTCGAAGTCTATTCGCGCGGAATGTTCTCGAAGAACCAGGTGAGCACGATCATCGCGCCGTCGGGCAGCTTTGGTTCGTCGCTCGCGATTCCGTTCTCGAACCCGTATCTGCCAGCGGCAGCACGGCAGACCTTCTGCGATAACAACCCGACCTTCAGCGCGACGGGCGTTCAGGTCGCTCAGCTGACGGCAGCGCAGTGCGCCGCCGCAGCGACGGCAACCGCGACGACCGATCCGAACTTCCGCTACTTCACGGTGGCGACCAACCGCCGCACGACCGAAGTCGGCTCGCGTCTGTCGGATTACACCACGACGCTGTTCGATTACCGCGCCGGCGTGAAGATCGGGATCACCGATTCGATCAAGCTCGACATCAACGGTTCGTACGGCGAATCCGAGAACATCCAGTCGATCCAGAACTATGTGCTGACCTCGCGGCTTCGCGCTGCAGCGTTTGCCACCAATACCACGAGCTGCCTTCCCAACGGGCCCAACGGTGCCGCCAGCATCACGGCGGGGACCGGCTGCGTTCCGATCAACCTGTTCGGACCTGAAGGATCGATCACGCCGAATCAGGTGTCGTATCTGACCGCGAACAGCACGACGTCAAACCGCGCATCGCTGGCGCAAGCGCGCGCGCTGCTCAACGGTGACATCGGCGTGACGTCGCCCTTCGCCGATACGCCGATCGGTTTCGCGCTGGGTACCGAGTATCGCAAATACACCGCGTCGCAGGCGTCCGACACGCTGTCGCAGACGCCGGGCGAGCTCGGTGGCGCAGGCGGTGCTGCGCCGACCTTCCAGGGCGGCTATCATGTGACCGAAGGCTATGGCGAGTTGATCGTTCCGGTGGTCACCGACAAGCCGTTCTTCAAGAGCCTGACGCTCGAAGGCGGCCTGCGCTATTCGAGCTACAAGGTCGATACCGCGGGTTCGCGTGGCTATGACACGCTGACCTACAAGGGCGGCGCAACGTGGGAGCCGACGAGCGGGATCCGCATCCGTGGCACCTATCAGCGCGCTGTTCGCGCGCCGAACATCAACGAACTGTTCGCACCGGTTTCGACCGGCCTGACGAACCTGTCGTACGATGCGTGCGCCGGCACCGGGCCGACCACGAATGCCAACCTCCGCGCGGTCTGCCTTGCACAGGGCGCCCCGGCGGCCTCGATCGGCAGCATCCAAACCCCGACCGCAGCGCAGGCCAACTTCACCGGCGGCGGCAATCTCGCGCTCCAGCCCGAAAAGTCGGACTCCTACACGCTCGGCCTCGTATATCAGCCGAACTACGTTCCCGGCCTGTCGGTCTCGGTCGATTACTACAATATCTCGATCAAGAACGCGATTTCGCAGCCGACCGCAGGCGACGCCTACAATCTGTGCTTCGGCAACCGCACGGGCGCCGGGATCACCGCCGCCAGCGCGTCGAACGTGGCGTGTACGTCGATCCGCCGCAATCCGGCGACGGGTGCGCTCGACGGCGATCCCGCAACCACGGCCGGTCTGTTCATCGCTCCGAGCAACCTCGGTACGGTCCTCACCGATGGTATCGATCTCAACGTCAACTATCGCCGCAACCTCGGTTTCGCGAAGCTGAACCTCGGCTTCCTCGGCAACTGGACGTCGCGGTCGAAGTTCCAGGCGACACCCTTGTCGCTGGTCCGCAGCTGCGTAGGCTATTACGGCCAGAACTGCGGTTCGCCCGCTTCCGCTGGTCCGTCGTCGTCGGCCGGCTCGCTCCAGCCGCAGATCACGTGGAACCAGCGCACCACGCTGACCTTCAACCGCGTCGATTTCTCGGTGAACTGGCGCCACATCAGCTCGATGCGCGTCGAGCCGGGCGTCACGACGTTCAGCGGCACGATCGCCACGGGCGCACTGGCGGGCAAGGCCGTCAACTTCGGCAAGATCCCGTCGTACGATTACTTCGATCTGACGACGCGCTTTGCCATTGGCGACCATTTCGACCTGACCTTCACGGTCATGAACCTGTTCGATCGCGATCCGCCCGTCGTCGGTGGTACCGTCGGTTCGACCACGTTCAACAGCGGCAACACCTATCCGTCGACCTACGACGCGCTGGGCCGTCGCTTCGCAGTCGGCGCCACCGTCAAGTTCTGACGGATCTCCGACACGGGCACACAGGGGGCGGGCCGCAAGGCTCGCCCCTTTTTGTATGCGTGCCGCGCTCGCGCGGGATGCTTTGGGTCCGTGGACTTCGTAGGCAAGGCGGCGGCACGCGCGCGCCGCCGCCGGGCCTAGTCGCTGCTGCCGAAGCGCTCGATCCACGGCGCGAGGATTGGCAGGACCGGGCCGAGCTGGTCGGCATAGCGCCGCCATTGGCCACCGCCATTGTAGAGCCCCTTGCGCACTTGCGTCTCGCTCGCGGTACGGACGCCGCGGTTCCTCGCCGTGCTGGCGAACGCTGCGAAATCCTCGGTCCAGGCGATCCCGATGAACTCGGCCAGCGCGCGGACGGGGGGTTCGAACTCCCCGACCAGTCGATCGTAACGGACGTCATGCGTCGCGATCGGCAGCGTCTCGCGGACAAGGTCGATCAGCCGCATCAGCGAATCATAATGCCGCGCGGTCTCTTCGAGATCACTGAACGCCCAGGCACCCGCACCGGGCGTGAAATTGACGCGGAAACAGCTCAGGACGACGTCGCGCGGGTCGCGGCGCATCACGACAAAGCGCGCCTGCGGGAACAGCCGCGCGAGGATCGGCAGCTTGATCCCGTTGAACGGGTTCATGTCGACGAGCACCTTGCCCGCGACAGACGTTTCGGCGAGCGCCGCGACGCGCGCCCAATAGCGCGTCCGCAAATCGAGCAGCAGCGCGGGGTCGAGCGTATCGAGGTCGGGCATCGTGCCGTCATTGGCAAGCAGCGCGGCGTCGATATCGACCAGCGTGTCGCGTTCCTCGAGCGCGACGACATCGGTCGCGCTCGCCAGCACATTCTCGATCAACGTCGTTCCCGACCGCGGATAGCCCAGCAGGAAGACATGCGTCGCGGCGGCACCCGCGACGCGTTCGTCGGCGGGCAACGCTGCGATTGAGCCGGTCGCGGCGACCTGCGCGCGGATCGAGTCGATGAAGGCGCGGTGCGACGGACGGTCCACCGCCGGCGCGAGCTGTTCGCGATACGCCTCGCGGAAGGTGGCTTGCGCTGCACGATACGCGTCGAACGCTTCGGCGGGGCGGTCGAGCCGGTCGAGCGCGTCGCCGAGCAAGGTCAGCGTCCGCGTGCGATCGTCGAGCGCGAGTGGCGTCTCGAGCAAGGGGCGCAGCAAGGCCTCGGCACGTGCGCCGTCGCGCGCTTCGACCGCCAGCAGCGCGAGCGCGAAGATCGCCGACGGCTCGTGCGGGTTGAGTGCCAGCGCGCGCTGCGCATAGCTTTGCGCGCTCCCAGCATCGCCGCGCCGCGCGGCGGCGTCGCTCAGCTTGCCGAGCGCTGGCGACAGCGTCGGATCGAGCGCGAGCGCGTGGTGATAGCTGTCGGTCGCCGCGGCATCGTTCCGCAGTGCATCGAGCACATAGCCACGTTCGAGCCACGCCGCCGAATGGCGCGGTTCGGCCGCAACGACGCCATCGAGCACCGCGAGTGCGTCTTCGAGGAACCCCTGTTTGCGCAGCACCGCGCCGATCGAGCCGAGGATCGCAACGTCGCCCGGGCTGAGCGTCAGCGCTTGGCGGAGCAACGCGTGTGCCGCTGCGAAATCGCCGGCTTCCTCCTTGCGCCATGCGGCGAGGTTGAGCACGAGCGGATCGGCGCGCCCCGCCGCGAGCTCGCGTTCGGCGAGCCTTGCGGCGTTCACGACATCGCCCGCTGCAAGCGCTTGATCGATCTGCGATCTTTGCGATCGAGGTGCGACCGGCGGACGGCGGTTCTGCGTGTTTCGCTTTGACATTAGTCCGCCATAATCCGTATCGTTACACAGGCATATCGCCATATGCTGTTATGCTGTGAGGACGTCATGCTGATCCTGCTATTGCTATCGCTGACGGCTCCCGATCCGCAGCCAACGCCCGCGCAAGCGACGAAGACGGCCGCCACCACGCCCGAGAAGCGCGTTTGCCGGGAATTTCCGGTGACCGGCTCGCTGGTCGGAAGCCAGAAGGTGTGCAAGACGCGAGGTGAATGGGACATCGACCGCGAAAGAATCCGCGCGAGCGGTCTCACATCCGGTGTCTGCGGCAATCAGGGCATCAGCGGGAATTGCTGAGCGCCTAGTCAAGCAAGCCCGCCGGGGCGATCAGCGCGATCGCGTTAGCCGCCGCGACCGCTTCCGCCCAGATCGCGACTTTCTCGATTTCATCGGCATGGAGCGTATCACCGCGGGCCAGCTCGGCGGCACGATCGTGCGAGTCGAACGCCGCGCCGGACTTGGAATGGGTGGTGAAGGCCGGTCCGTGCGCCATCGCCGCGAGCGTCACCGGATCGATCGCGCGCTGCGTCAGCGCAGCCAGACTCGCGAGCGTCGCCGACGGATCCGCCATCAGCGTGGCGCTGTCGAGCGTGCGCACCCGCGCCGGCCCGAATTGCGTGACCAGCCGCGCGAAGAGCTGCTGGTGCGCGAGCCATCCGACAGCTGCGACCTGCAGATCGGTCAGCCCGAGATAGTCGCGCGGACCAAAGCCGAGATTGACGAGCCCGTCGTCGAGCATCCCGGTCAGCAGCGTCCGCACCCAGAGCCGCCCGTCCAACCCCTTGCGCGCGATCGAGCCGAGATAGGTGCGCAGCGGCGCATAGAGCAGCACCGCACAGGCGTCGCCGCGCAGCGTCAGCAGGGCAGGGGCGAGCGCGTTGACCGCGGTCGACGGCTTGACGAACACCGCTTCGCCCGGCTCGAACGGCCGCGCCAGCAAGGTCAGCACATCGTCGAGCACTTCCGCCATGTCGGGCCCTTTGCCGCCGCGGCGACGCCAGCCGATGATGTCGTTGAGGATCACCGGCTCTTTCAGCCCCATCGCCCAGCCGGGGTGATCGAGCGCGCGCGCGAGCAGCGTCGAACAGCAGAAGGCCGAGTGAAACAAAAAGTGGATCGGCGCGGCCGTCGGTGCGGCGGCGATCGCGTCGGCGCGGCGTACGACGAGCGGGGCGAGGCCAGCGGGCAGATACTCGTCGGTCAGGAAGGTCGCGCGGCGATGCTCGGCGCGCGGCACCGGCGCGAAATGCACCGCGTCGTGGCCGGGATCGTAGCGATGCGCGAGCCAGCTCGCATCGCGCACCGCTTCGGCGATCGATCCCGGCTGGCCTTGCGGGCTGCCCGACAAGGTGGCCGGTGTCATCATGCTTGTTTGTGCAGCCGCGCGCGCGTTGTCTAGTCGGTTCGACGCCGATATGCAGGTGGCATGGACGATGCGGATATTCAGCGGATGCTTCAGGCGGCGGTCCAGGAGCGGCGCGCCGGACGGCCTGAAATCGCTGCAGGCCTGTTTCGCGACGTGCTGGCACAGGCTGGCGAGCATCCGCTGGCGCTCAACGCGCTGGGCATGCATGCCTTGGCGCTATCGCGTCCGGGAGACGCCGCGGCCTATTTCGAGCGCGCGATCGCCGCCGACGCGCTTGCCCCCGAATTGTGGATGAACCTCGCGCGCGCGCGCCGCGAGCAGCGCGACGACGCGGCCGAGGCCGCCGCGCTCGAAGGCGCGCTGGCGATCGACCAGCGGCACTTCATGGCGCTGGTGCGGATGGCGGAACTGCGCGAGCGCCAGGGGGACGAGGCCAGCGCCGCCGACCGCTGGGGCAGCGTGCTCGCGATGGAAGCCTCGATCGAGGAGCGCAGCCCGGCGCTCGACCTAATGTTCGACCATGCGCGCGCCTTCGTCCGCGGGCAGCGCGCGGCGTTCGGCAATACCATCGACCGCGGGCTCGCCGCTGTGCGCGAGGCGATCCCGGTGGCGGAGCGTCGGCGCGCCGATGCGTGTATCGATCATGCGCTCGGGCGGCGCGCGATCTATGCGAACGTCTGTGCCGGGATGCACTTTCCCTTCCTCCCGGCCGAGGAATATTTCGCGCGCGCGCATTTCCCGTGGCTTGCCGAGATCGAAGCCAAGACCGACATGATCCGCGCCGAGCTCGAGACGATCCTCGCCGAGGATGCCGCGGCGATCCGCCCCTATGTCGCGATGCCGCCGGGGACGCCGCAGAACAAATGGTCGGCGCTCGATCATTCGCTGCAATGGGGTGCGCTGCATTTGTGGAAGGACGGCGCCCGCGACGACGCCGCCTGCGCACGCGCGCCGCGTACGGCGGAAGCGATCGCGGCCTTGCCGCTGTCCGATTTGCCGGGCCGTACGCCGACGGTGTTCTTCTCGTTGCTCCAGCCGGGCGCACATTTGCCGGCGCATACCGGGGTCAGCAACGTCCGCTCGATCGTCCATCTGCCGTTGATCGTGCCGCCCGGCTGCAGCTTCCGCGTCGGCGGCGAGGAGCGCGACTGGCGCGCGGGCGAGGCGTGGGTGTTCGACGACACGATCGAGCATGAGGCGTGGAATCGCTCGGACCGGATGCGCGCGATCCTGATCTTCGACGTGTGGAACCCGTATATCACCGAAACCGAGCGCGACCTGCTGCGCCGCTTCTACGCGGTCGCTGCCGAGACCGACGTCGCGGGTCAGTCCGCGCTCGGCGTCAGCGACTGAGCGCTGCGGCGAGAAGCGCGGCGTCGGGGGCCGCGGTCGCCGCGTGGCGTGCGACATAGGCTTCCGCCGCGTCGAGTTCGGGCGCGATCGCGGCGGCAACCTCGGCCGCGCGGGTGCGCCGCGCCGCATTGTCGAACGCGACGCTCGGATTTTTCGAATAGGTCGAAAAGAGCGGGCCCGCGACGACCGTCTCGAGCGTCTGTGGCGCGATCGGCACGCCGAACTGCGCCGCGGCGGCGTGCAGCGTCGGGAGCGGCGCATCGAACAGCGTTTCGGCATCGAGCGTGCGGGCATTGGGCATCGCCGCCAGCGCGGTGGTGAACGCCTCGACCTGCGCGAGCCATAAGGCGGCACCGCGCTCGGCATCGCTCAGCGCCGACCAGTCGCCGAGATAGGGCGCCAATTGCGTCGTCACGTGGCGCAGCCAGCCGCGGTGATTGTCGTCGCGCAGGATCGCGAGCAGGTACGCGCGTAAAGGGAGATAGAGCAGGATCGCGGGCGCGGCGCGCTGTGCCGCGGCGATCTGTGGCAGCAGGAAATTGACCGGCACGTTCGCCTTCACCAGCGTCGGCGCATCGCCGCGATAGCGCTTGCCGAGCATCGCCAGCACCAGCGCGAGCCGGGCAGGGTCGCGCTCGATCGCGCTCTGCCGCAGCGCGAGCGGCTCGCGCAGCACCAGGCTGGCCGCCGGATCGTCGAGCGCACGCGCGAGCAAGGTCGATCCGCAATGCGCCATGTGGAAGATCCACGCGGTCGGCGCGGCGGCGCGCACACGCGGCATCAGATCGGCGAGCGGCAATGCCATGCGCTGCGCCGCCGCCGGGGAAATCCGGTGATCGAGAAAGATCGAACGATGATAGGCGGCGCGGTCCATCGGCACGAACACCGCATGGTCCTGCTCGAACGCCTGCAGGAAATGATCGGCCGAGCCGAAGAGATCGTCGAAGGTCAAGGCCACGCTTCGCTGTAGCGCGCAGGCGTGATGGCGGCTATCCCCGGTAGGCCATGGCCGCCATTCATTTGCCCGCGCTTCACCAGCCGCACGTCGTGATCGAAGCGACCGGCGAAACCTCGATTTTCGAGCTCGACCGGGCGCGCCTGATCGATCTTTACAAGGCGCATGGCGCGCTGCTGTTTCGCGGCTTCGGCGTCGATGTCGCCGGCTTCGGGACCTTCGCCAAACAGTTCTGCGCAACCTCGGTGGTCAATGAAAGCCCCGGGCGTCAGTCGGTCGATCCTGCGGCGAACGTCTTCACGGTCGATGCCGGAAACGGTGCGTTCGCGCTCCATCCCGAACTGTCGCGCGAGCCGTGGAAGCCCGATGTCGCCTTTTTCGGCTGCATCGTCGCGCCGCGATCGGGCGGGCGCACGACGATCTGCGACGGCGTCGCGCTCGCCCGCGAAATGCCCGAGCCGGTGCGCCGTGCGCTCGCCACGCGGCGCCTGCTCTACATCAAGCCGACATGGCCGGCGCTGCTCGAATATTGGCTCGGCACGCCCGAGCCGAGCGACGCGCAACTCGCGTCCCCGCCGCCTGGCTGTCCCTATTATTTCCGGCGTTATCCCGATGCTGGGATCTTGCGCGTGTTCAGTCGGCCGGCGCTGCACATTCCGATGTTCAACGACGCACCCGCCTTCGGCAATTTCCTGCTGTTCTCGCGCTTCAACCACGGGCGCGCCGACCATCCGGTGCTCGACGACGGTCACCCGGTGCCCGAGGAGTGGTTGCAGGCAATCAAGGCGACGGGCGATCGACTCAGCGCCGAGATCGAATGGGATCCGGGCGATCTGCTGATGCTCGACAATACCCGTTTCCTGCACGGACGGACCGCGATCGTCGATACCGCCGAGCGCGTGATCCTGACCTATTTCGGCTATCTCGATTTCGCGCGGCCCGACCCCGAGGAGCCCGCGAACGCGATCTGGCGGCGCGAGGATTTCGAACCGCCGTTGCGGCCCGATCATCCGCGCCTCGGAGGGATGGGTTGAACCGCTGAGGTAGCGTTCGAGGGCGGCCGGGGCGCGGCCATCGGGGTCTCGGGCGAGGGCGCTGCGACCGCTCGCAACCCTCCGATGCCGCGTCGTGCACGCACGCCTAGAATTGCGGCATGGCAGCGAAAATGCGCCGAATATTTCGCAAACCTTTGCAGTAACGCCCAGATATGGCCGTTGCGGATGCAATGTTGCAGCACGGTTACAGGTCGTTGCAGAAGTTATCATCGCAACGATTCGCGGGTTTACACCAACCCGGTGCACCGCCAATCAATCGTCATGTCTCGGGGGGCCGAGCACATGTTCGGTTACGAGACTTGCCAACTACGCAGCATCGCGAGCCTTCGCGACGCGTGCGTTCAGCAAGGAATCGCATGTGACTGACACGATCTTTTTTGCGCGTAAGGCCCGGCTGCTCGCCGGTGCTGCATCGAGCGTTGCACTGCTCGCCTTCGCCGTCCCGGCCTTCGCGCAAGACCAGGCGCCCGCACCGGCTGCAACGCCTGCGCCGCTGCCAGCAGCGCAGCCCCCTGTCGACGACACCACCAATGGCCAGGACATCGTCGTCACCGGCACGCTGATCCGCAACAGCGCCGCCGCCGGCGCCGCGCCGATCAACACGCTCACCGCGCAGGACTTTGCGCAGCGTGGCCAGAACACGATCGCCGAGGCACTGCAGACGATCCCTGCCAACGGCGCCGGCACGATGACGCGTGCGTGGAACAGCTTCGGCTTCGCCACCGGCGCGACCGCGGTGTCGCTGCGCGGTCTGACCACCGGCAACACGCTGACGCTGTTCGACGGTCTGCGCTCGGCGATCTACCCGCTCGGCGATGACGGCCAGCGCAGCTTCGTCGATCTGAACACCATCCCGCAGTCGATCGTCGAGAAGGTCGACGTGCTGCAGGACGGCGCATCGGCAACCTACGGCGCCGACGCAGTCGCCGGCGTCGTCAACGTCGTCGTCAAGAAGCAGATCGTCGGGCTGCATGCGAATGCGTCGGCCGGCATCTCCGAGCGCGGCGACGGCAGCGAGAACCGCGTCGACCTGACCTATGGCTATGGCAAGCTCAGTGAGCAGGGCTTCAACGTCTATGCCAATGTCGAGTACCAGCAGAGCAATCCGATCTACGCGCGCGACCGCGGCTACCCGTGGAACAGCAACAACTACAGTGGCATCTGTAAGGCTGGCGGCGGCACCTGCCTCCCGAATGAGACCGTCAACGGCATCCAGGCCGACGGCAGCTTCAACGGCCTCGGCACGACCAGCGTCCCGATCGTCCGCGCCTACCAGAACGGCAGCCCAGTCGCCGGCTCGCAGTTCCAGTTGCTCAATCCGGGAGCCGGCTGCCGCAACCTGACCGCGATCACGCTGACTCCGGCGCAGCAAGCGCAGTCGGCAGCCGCGGGCACGCCGACCGGCTCGCAGATCTGCGGGCAGGACCTGATCAACCAGTATCTCATGGAAATCCCGAAGCAGCAGCGCTTCGGTGCCACGCTGCACGCGACCGCGAACATCGGCAGCCAGGCGCAGGCCTATGTCATGGGCAATTTCTACGAAACGCAGTCGAGCAGCACCATCGCGCCGCTGGCCTTTGCCGGGCAGACCGCAGCGGGCGGTACGCAGTTCACGCTGAGCCCGGTCCTGTTGCCGGCGTTCGTCTGCCCGCGCGGCACGACCGTCGCCTGCACCGCGGCCAACGGCACGCTGAACCCGAACAACCCGTTCGCGGCGCAGGGCTATCAGGCGCGCGTCAACTATCGCTACGACCAGCCGCGTGAGACGCTGACCGATGCGAAGACCTATCGCTTCGCCGCCGGCATCGCGGGCACCTTCGGGCAGGGTTGGCACTACAATGCGGACGCGACCTATTCCGAGGTCGATCTCAAGGTCACCAACAAGGGCTATCTCAACGCCCAGCGTCTGGTGAACGTTATCAACGACGGGTCGTTCAACTTCATCGATCCCTCGCTCAACAGCCAGGCGACGCGCGACTATATCGCGCCGGTCAACAACAACCTGTCGACCTCGAAGCTGTGGCAGGTCCAGGGTACGCTCTCGAAGGCGTTCTTCACGCTTCCGGGTGGTGATCTGACGACCGCGGTCGGCGTCGCCTACCGTCACGAATCGGTCAACAACCCGAGCGCCAACGCGCCGAACGAGCTCAACCCGGCGGATCGCTATTACAGCATCAACTCGGTCAGCACGGTCGGCAGCCGCAACGTCAAGTCGGCCTTCTTCGAAATCGACGCGCCGGTGTTCAAGATGCTGAACCTCAACGCGTCGGGTCGCTATGACGATTATTCGTCGGGCCAGAGCAACTTCTCGCCGAAGCTCACCGCGATCTTCAAGCCGATCGAGCAGCTGCGCTTCCGCGGCACGCTGTCGCGCGGCTTCCGCATCCCGAGCTTCCAGGAAGCTTACGGCCAGCCGACGACGGGCTACATCACCGCGACCGTGCTGCCCTCGCAGCCGGGCGGCGCGGCCTATATCGCAGCGCATGGCGGCAACTCTTACGCGACGCTGCCCTACAGCTATGGTCTGACCTCGGCAGGCAACCCCAACCTCAAGCCCGAGCGTTCGACCAGCATCACCGGCGGCATCGTGTTCGAGCCGACCCGTCGCCTGTCGTTCACGGTCGATTACTACCACATCAAGATCAAGGGTCTGATCGGGGCTCCGGATTACTCGGGTGTGGCAGCGGCCTATTATGCCAATAACGGTGTCGTGAACTTGCCGGGCATCACCGTGAAGCCGGGCGTCGCCGACCCGAGCTTCCCGACCGCGCTGCCGCAGCTGGGCTTCATCCAGTACCAGTTCGTCAACACCACGTCGCAGACGACGTCGGGCCTCGATTTCTCGGGCACGGCACGGCTTCCGCTGGGTCATGGCATCAACCTGACCAGCCGGATCGACGCGACCTACTTGATCAACCTCGAGCAGGTCACGCCAGGAGGCGATCTCCAGCGCTTCGACGGGTCGCTCAGCCCGTGCAACATCACGTCGTGCTCGGGTGCGCCGAAGTGGCGTGGCAGCTGGTCGAACACGATCGACTTCAACGGTAAGGGCTCGATCAGCGGCACCGCTTATTACACCGGCGGCTATAGCATGGCATCGGTCGATTACGGCGGCAACCCGAACAGCTGCACCGACAGCATCGGCGCGTCGGTCTATGCCTATTCGGACGGCTCGCCGTACAAGTGCCGTGCGCGTCGCTTCATCGATGTCGACATGACCGGGACGATCAAGGTCAACGACCGTTTCACGCTGTACGCGAACGTGCTCAACATCTTCGACGTGAAGCCCGACTTCAATCCGGGCCAGACCTACGACGCGGGCTTCGGCTACAACGTCGCCTGGGAAAGCCAGGGCTTTATCGGCCGCTTCATCCGCTTCGGCGCGAAGGTCGACTGGTAAACGACACCCCTGCAAGGGTACGAGATCGGGGCGGCTCCTGCGAAGGAGCCGCCCCTTTTCGTGTCACTCGACCGCCAGCTCGAGCTTGCCGTCGCCTTCATCGACCCGCACCGTCGCGCCGTCGTGCACGCTCCCGCGCAGGATCAGGTCGGCGAGCGGGTCCTGCAGATAGCGCTGCACCGCGCGCTTCAGCGGCCGTGCGCCGTACACCGGGTCATAGCCGACGCGGCCGAGCCACAGGCGGGCGGCATCGGTGAGATCGAGCTCGACCTTGCGTTCGGCCAGCAACGTCGCGATCCGCTTGACCTGGATGTCGACGATCGGTGCCATCTCCGCCTGGCCGAGCCGGTGGAACAGCACGATCTCGTCGAGCCGGTTGAGGAACTCGGGTCGGAAGTGTGCGCGGACGATCTCCATCACTTGCGGTTCGACGCTCGCGACATCCTCGCCTTCGCCGAGCGTCGTCAGCACTTGGCTGCCGAGGTTCGAAGTCAGCACGATGATCGTGTTGGTGAAGTCGACCGTGCGGCCCTGGCCGTCGGTCAGCCGCCCGTCATCGAGCACCTGCAACAGGATGTTGAAGACGTCGCCGTGGGCCTTCTCGACCTCGTCGAACAGCACGACCTGGTACGGCCGGCGCCGTACCGCCTCGGTCAGCACGCCACCTTCCTCATAGCCGACATAGCCGGGAGGCGCGCCGATCAGCCGCGCGACCGCATGCTTCTCCATGAACTCGCTCATGTCGATGCGAACCATCGCGGTTGGATCGTCGAACAGGAATTCGGCGAGCGCCTTGGTCAGCTCGGTCTTGCCGACGCCCGTCGGCCCGAGGAACAGGAACGAGCCGAGCGGCCGGTTCGGATCCTGCAGCCCCGCGCGCGCCCGCCGCACTGCGGTCGACACCGCGCGAATGGCGTTCTGCTGGCCGATCACGCGCTTGCCGATCGTCGCTTCCATCGCGAGCAGCTTGCCGCGCTCGCCCTCGAGCATCCGCTCGACCGGAATCCCGGTCCAGCGCGCGACGACGCCCGCGATGTCCTCGGCGGTCACTTCCTCGCGCAGCATCGCGCCCTTGGTCGCGCCCGCTGCGGCATCGAGCTGGCGCTGCAGATCGGGGATGCGCCCGTAGGACAGCTCGCCCGCCTTGGCGAGGTCGCCGGCCCGTTGCGCCTGCTCGAGTTCGAGCCGCGCGGCATCGATCTGCTCCTTGAGCTTGGCCTCGGCCGAGATCTTGTCCTTCTCGCCCTGCCAGCGCGTCGTCAGCTCGCTCGATTGCTGCTCGAGATTGGCGAGCTCGCCGTCGAGCTTGCCCAGCCGGTCGCGCGACGCTTCGTCGCTCTCGCGTTTCAGCGCCTCGCGTTCGATCTTGAGCTGGATGATCCGCCGGTCGAGGATCTCGATCTCCTCGGGCTTGCTCTCGACTTCCATGCGGATCCGGCTCGCGGCCTCGTCCATCAGGTCGATCGCCTTGTCGGGAAGGAAGCGGTCGGTGATGTAGCGGTTCGACAGCGTCGCCGCCGCGACGATCGCCGCATCGGTGATCCGCACGCCGTGGTGCAGCTCGTACTTTTCCTTGAGGCCCCGCAGGATCGAGATCGTGTCGGGCACGGTCGGCTCGCCGACGAAAACCGGCTGGAAGCGACGCTGGAGCGCCGCGTCCTTCTCGACGTACTTCCGATATTCATCGAGCGTGGTCGCACCGACGCAGTGCAGTTCGCCGCGTGCGAGCGCGGGTTTCAGCAGATTGCCCGCGTCCATCGCGCCCTCGGATTTGCCCGCGCCGATCAGCTGGTGCATCTCGTCGATGAACAGGACGATGTCGCCCTCGGCAGCCTTCACCTCGTCGAGCACGCCCTTGAGGCGCTCCTCGAACTCGCCGCGATATTTCGCGCCCGCGATCAGCGAGCCCATGTCGAGCGACATCAGCTTGCGGTCTTTCAGCGTGTCCGGAACGTCGCCATTCGCGATGCGCAACGCGAGCCCCTCGGCGATCGCGGTCTTGCCGACGCCGGGTTCGCCGATCAGCACCGGGTTGTTCTTGGTCCGGCGCGCGAGGATCTGGATCGTGCGGCGGATTTCCTCGTCGCGGCCGATCACGGGGTCGAGCTTGCCGTCGCGCGCCGCCTGCGTCAGGTCGCGCGCGAATTTCTTGAGCGCGTCGAACTTGTCCTCGGCCCCCGCGCTGTCGGCGACGCGGCCGTTGCGCACCTGCTCGATCGCGGTGTTGAGCGCCTCGGGGGTAACGCCCGCGGTCTTGAGCGCCTTGCCGGCGGCGGTGTTGAGCGACAGCGCGAGCGCGACGAGCAGTCGTTCGACCGTGACGAAACTGTCGCCCGATTTGGTCGCGATCTGCTCGGCCTGGTCGAGCACGCGCACCGCGTCGTTATCGAGCCCCGGCGTCGTTTGCGCGCCGCTGCCCGATACTGCGGGGATCTTCGCGAGCGCGAGATCGGTCTCGCTCAGCGCGCGCTTGGGGTCGCCGCCGGCGGCGGTAATCAGCCCGGACGCCATGCCCTGCTCATCCTCGAGCAACGCCTTCAACACATGTTCGGGCGCGATCCGCTGGTGGCTCATGCGGATCGCGACGGTCTGCGCCGATTGCAGGAAGCCCTTGGCGCGGTCGGTGAATTTCTCGATGTTCATTGGGAAGTGTCCCTCCTTCTTGCCAATCGATGTAGTGTTGCACTTATGCAACACAAGGGGCCGTGCCGGCGCGATCTCTCAAAACACGTCTAGCTGTAAAGACCGTCATCGGCGTGCCACGGAATCTACGCATTTCGGCAACGCAGCATGGCTAGGCACCGCGGCAGGGCGCGGGGAGTAGTGCCCCACAAACGATCAAATCGGGGATCCTATCATGCGTCGTTTCACGCTTTGCCTGCTTGCGGGCGCCGCCCTTTCCTGGCCACTGGCCGCGTCCGCGCGCGATGGCGCGCTCGCACCGACGCCGGCACCCGCAGCACCGGCACCCGAGGCAGAGCCGGTTGCGGATGATGCCGGCAACGACATCATCATCGTCGGCAAGGGCCAGACGCGGCAGGTCCAGCAACTGGGGCAAGCCGACATCGCGATTCTCGCGCCGGGCACCAGCCCGCTGAAAGCCATCGCCAAGCTGCCCAATGTCAACTTCCAGTCGGCCGATGCGTTCGGCGCGTACGAATGGTCGCAGCGCGTCTCGATCCGCAGCTTCAACCAGAACCAGATCGGCTTCACGCTCGACGGCATCCCGCTTGGCGACGGATCGTATGGCAACACCAACGGGTTGCACATCAGCCGCGCGATCTCGTCGGAGAATATCGGGCGGACCTTGGTCTCGCAGGGATCGGGCTCGATCGGCGCGCAGGCGACCAACAATCTCGGCGGGACGATCGAATTTTTCTCGAGCGATCCCAAGCCGACCACCGCGCTGACGCTCAACGGCAGCTATGGCAGCGCGAACACCGTGCGCGCGTTCGGGCGGTTCGACACCGGCGTGCTCGGCGACAATGGGCCGAGCGCCTATGTCTCGTACGGCTTCCTCGATACCGACAAATGGAAGGGCTTCGGCGTCCAGCGGCAAAATCAGGTAAACGCCAAGTTCGTCGCGCCGGTCGGCGCGGTACGGCTCGTCGGCACCTTCAACTATTCGGATCGGCGCGAGCAGGACTATCAGGATCTGTCGCTCGATATGATCAAGCGGCTCGGCTACCGCGTCGACAATATCGCCAACAATTTCCCGCTCGCGGTGCTGATCGCCGATACCGGCGCGAACAGCGGCTATACCGGTGCGCCGAAGCTCAATCCGGCGGCGGGGTCGGTCACGCCCGCACCCTATGCCAATGCCGACGACGTCTATTTCGACGCGGCTGGGTTGCGTCAGGATTACCTCGCCTCGCTCGGCGTCGAGACCGCCAAGGACGCGACCGTCCACGGTGAATTGAAGGCCTATTATCACGCCAATCACGGACAGGGCCTGTGGTTCACGCCGTATGTCCCGTCGCCGTCGGGCGTGCCGATCTCGGTGCGCACGACCGAATATGACATCCACCGCAAGGGCGTGTTCGGCTCGCTCGGCACCAAGCTCGGCTTCAACGACATCACCGTCGGCGGCTGGTACGAAGTCAACGACTTCCGCCAGGCGCGCCGCTTCTACGCGCTCGACAGCCGCACCGCGCCGAGCCGCAGCGCGCGCGACTTCCAATACCTTCCGTTCGCGACGCAGTGGTACAACACCTATCAGACCGACACCGTCCAATATTACGTGCAGGACAAGATCGCGCTCGGCGATCTGACGATCGATCTCGGCTGGAAGGGGTTTGCCGTCACCAATAAAGCGACGCCGATCGTGTCGGGCGGGCTCGCCTCGGGGCGGATCCAGGTCAAGGACTTCTTCCAGCCGCACGCCGGGCTCAATTACAGGATCGGCGATGCGTTCGAACTGTTCGGCGATTTCACGCAAGTGAAGCGTGCGTTCGTCTCCGCCGCGACAAGCGGGCCGTTCGCAACGACGCAGGCTGGGTTCAATGCGCTGCTCACCACCAACAAGCTCAAGCCCGAATCGTCGGACACGTTCGAGCTCGGCGGGCGATATCACTATCGCGGCGTGACCGCGTTGCTAGCGGGCTATTACGTCGATTTCTCGAACCGCACGCTCGCGCAGAGCGTCGGCGCCGGGATCGTCGGCAACCCGCCGATCCTGTCGAACGTCGGTTCGGTGCGCGCCTACGGGCTCGAGACCGCGCTCGAGGCCAAGCTCGGCTACGGCTTCGGCGTCTACGGCTCGTACAGCTACAACGACTCGACCTATCGCGACAATGTGACCGTCGGCGGCGTGGTGCAGGCGATTCGCGGCAAGCAGACGGTCGACACGCCCAAACACCTGATCAAGGGCGAGCTGACCTACGACAAGGGCATCTTCTTCGGCCGCGTTGGCGCGGATTATATGAGCCGCCGCTACTTCACCTACACCAACGACCAGTCGGTGCCCGGCCGTGTGCTGGTCGACGCGACGATCGGCGCGCGCGTGACGATCGCCGATCGCAAGTTCGAGATCCAGGCGAACGCGACCAATCTGTTCGACAAAAAATATGTCGCGACGATCGGATCGAACGGCTTTGGCTATAAGGGCGACAACCAGACGCTGCTGGCGGGCGCGCCCGCGCAGTATTTCGTGACGATCAAGGCAGGCTTCTAAGCCATCGGAGGAGGGCAGGTCGCAAGATCGGGCTGCCCTCCATTCGCTCCGGGACGCGAATACGATATTAACCCTGACTGCCATAGGATCGCGCCGAAACCGCAGGCAATCCGGGGATACCGTGGCAACGCACTATGACACTCTGCGCTGGACCGCCGCAGTACCGGCACCAGGCTCGCTGTCCGACCCGTCGCGCGCGATCCTCGGGCCACGCCGTGATGCGCTGGTGTTCTGGGGCGCGCCGCTCGTCGCATTCCTCGCGGTCGAGCTGTGGCTCGACGGCTGGGCGCTGGCGGCACCGCACGACGCCGCGTCGGTCGCGATCAAGGGCATGTTTGCGGTGATCGCGATCACGACCTGGGCGCATCTCATCGCCGTGGTCCCGCGCGCTTATGGCAATCGCACGGTGTTCGCGGCGCATCGCGGCAAGCTGACGGTCGCGCCGATCGCGTTGATCGCGACGCTGTTCCTCTCGCCGATCGCTTTGGTCGCGGCGAGCGTGTTGGCGGTGTTCTGGGATGTCTATCACTCGGCGATGCAGAATTTCGGCTTCGCGCGGATCTACGACATGAAGGCGGGCAATCCGCCCGAGCTGCTGCGCAAGACCGATTTGCGGCTCAACACCTTGCTCTATGTCGGCCCGCTCGCGGCGGGAGCCGCGCTCGCGACGCATCTCCAGAGTTTTGCGAAGTTCGACCATACCGCGCTGACCACGCTGGCCAGCGTGCCGGGTGTGCTTGCCGGCTACAATACCGGCATCCGGGCCGTCGCGCTGCTCGCTTATGCGATCGTGCTGGTGTGGGCGATCCTCGACTATCGGCAGGCGATGCGCGCCGGGTATCGCCTCCCCGCCCACAAGGTCGCGACGCTCGTTTCGACGGGCGCGGTGTCGATCCTCGCCTGGGGCTTCACGCCGCCGATCGTCGCGCTGGCGGTGATCAATCTTTATCATGCGGTGCAATATTTCGCGCTCGTCTGGGTGAAGGAGGGCGGGCGGATGACGCAGGCGTCGGGCGGGCGGCAGGGCCGCACGATGCTGTATTTCTGGGGCGGTTGCATCCTGTTCGGCCTGGCCTATGCGGCGGCGATGACGGGGAGCGTGCGCGTGTTCCTGGCGCCGTTCATCGCCTGCTCGCTGCTGCATTTCTGGTATGACAGCTTCATTTGGTCGGTGGCGCGCAAGCTCGTCTAGCCTAATCCCCCGAAGGCTGCTCTATTCGCCCCGAGAGGGGATCCGAATGCGGACGATACGATCCGGGGCGGTATGGCTGGCGGTGGTGCTGCTCGGCGCCGCAATTGCTTTGGCGGTGTGGGAGCCGTTCACCGCGGCGCGCGTCGTCGCACCGGCCGAGCGCCCTTACGACAGCGTGATCGCGCGGGATCGCTTCGGCGTGCCGCACATCTTCGGCAAGACCGATCCCGATGTCGCCTACGGTGTCGCCTATGCCCATGCCGAGGACGATTTCGCAACGCTGCAGGAGGCGGTCGCGATGGCGCGCGGGCGGCTCGGCGCGATGACCGGCGCGGACGGCGCCAAGGTCGATTACACGCTCGCCTTGCTCGGCGCGCGCGAGACCGCGCAGCGCGATTACGACAAGCAGCCCGCCGATGTGCGCGCCTTGCTCGATGCCTATGCCAGCGGGCTCAACGCCTATGCGCGGCGGCATCCCGGCGAGATCCGGCTCGCGCGACTGTTCCCGGCGAATGGCGAGGATATCGCGACGGGTTTCGTGCTGCGCACGCCGTTCTTCTTCGGGCTCGACCAGACGCTCGGTGCGCTGTCGGGCGACAAGCCGCTCCCGGCCGAGACCGCGGGGGCCGTGCCCGACAGCCCCGATCCGACCGCGCTCCCCGCGACCGGCGAAGCGATGCCCAATGGCTCGAACGCCTTCGTCGTCGCGCCGAAACGCTCGGCCGACGGTTTCACGCGCGTGATCTCGAACTCGCATCAGCCGTGGAGCGGGCCTGTCGCGTGGTACGAACTCAGCGTGCAATCGGGCACTGGCTGGCATTTCTCGGGCGCGACCTTCCCCGGCGTGCCGTTCCCGGTGCTCGGGCATAACGAACATCTGGGGTGGACCAACACCGTCAACCGGCCCGACCTGACCGACGTCTACAAGCTCGTGCGCAATCAAGCGGGCACCGAGTATCGCTTCGACGGCAAGTGGCTCCCGCTCGAGGCGCGCCGCGTGTGGCTAAAGGTGCGTTTCGGGCCGTTCGTGCTGCCGATCCCGAAGATGGTCTATCGCGCGGTGCAGGGGCCGGTGATCATCAACAAGAGCGGCGCGTTCGCGATCCGTTATGCCGGTGCCGACCAGCTCCGCATGGTCGAGGAATATTACCAGCTGACGCGCGCGCGCGATTTCGGCGAGTGGCAGAAGGCGCTGGCGCTCCAGGGCGTTCCCGCGACCAACTTCCTCTATGGCGATGCCGCGGGCAACATCGCCTATGTCTACAATGCCAGCTTCCCCAACCGGAAGCCGGGGTTCGATTATCGCCACGTCCTGCGCGGCGATACCTCGCGCGATCTTGCGGCCGGCACGGTGCCGTTCGCGCAGGTGCCGCGCAACGTGAACCCCGCATCGGGCTTTCTCGCCAATGCCAACAACACGCCGTTCCAGGCGGCGGGGGCTGGGTCGGAGCTCAAGCCGGGCGACTATTCGCCGCTGCTCGGGATCGAGACCGACACGACCAATCGCGGCACGCGCGCGGTCGAGCTCCTGGGGGCCGATCCGTCGATCTCGGCCGAGGATCTGCTGCGGATCAAGTTCGACACCGGCGTCAGCAAGCTGAGCTGGGCGGCGAAATGGTATGGCGATGTCGCGCGCGTCGATCCGAAGGGCGATGCGCAGCTGAAGCAAGCGATTGGCCTGCTACGCGGCTGGAACTGGGATTTCGACGGCCATCACAGTGGCCAGGCGCTCGCCGCGATCCTGCTGCGGACGGGGCAGAAATGGCATTACCAGCGCCGCCCCGAGCTCGACCCGCGCGACGCGCTGGCCAAGGCGGCGGCATATCTGCAGACGCATTTCGGGACGCTCGATCCGCCGCTCGGCACGCTGCTGCGGTTGCGCCACGGGAGCGCCGATCTGCCACTCGATGGCGCACCCGATGTGCTGCGCGCGGCCTCGACGTGGGACGAAGCCGATGACGGGCGGCTCGTCGTCAAGCATGGCGACAGCTTCATTATGGTGATGGCGTGGGACAAGGCCGGACGTGTCGCGTCGGAGTCGATCCAGCCCTACGGCGCGGCGACGACGCGGCCCGAATCGCCGCATTATGTTGACCAGGCGCCATTGTTCGCGGCGCACCGGTTCAAGCCGGTGCTGTTCTGGCGCGACGATCTGCGGAAGAATGTCGAGCGCGTATACCGGCCCTAAAGCGCCTCCCCTGAAGGGGAGGCGCTCAAAAGAGACGCGTTGCCAGGGCAATACGGCTGCTATAGCCTCACACTACAGTTCATCTTTCCGATGCCATTCCCAGGGGATTTCCATGACCGTCAAGCTGCTCGCGCTCTCTGGTGTAGCGCTCGCAACCTTCGTCACGCCGAGCTTCGCGCAAACCGCGCCGAAGCCCGTTCCGGTGGCGGACCTCGTGAAGCAGGTCGACATCCCCTATAGCGAATTCCGCCTGCCCAACGGCCTGCGCGTCATCGTCAACACCGACCACAAGGCGCCCGTCGTCGCGGTGTCGGTGTGGTACAATGTCGGCTCGAAGTTCGAGCCCAAGGGCAAGACCGGCTTCGCGCATCTGTTCGAGCATCTGATGTTCAACGGCAGCGAGAACGCGCCGAAGGACTATTTCACCTATACCAAGGCGATGGGCGCGACCGATCTCAACGGCACGACCTATTTCGACCGCACCAATTATTTCGAGACGGTGCCGGTCGCGGCGCTCGACCGTGCGCTGTTCCTCGAAAGCGACCGGATGGGCTATCTGCTCGGCGCGATCACCCCCGCCGTCGTCGACGAGCAGCGCGGCGTCGTCCAGAACGAGAAGCGCCAGGGCGACAATCAGCCCTACGGCCTGGTCCAGTACAAGCAGACCGAAGCGCTGTTCCCCGCGACGCATCCGTATGGCCACACCACGATCGGCGCGATGGCGGATCTCGATTCGGCAAGCGTCGAGGATGTGAAGAACTGGTTCCGCGGGCATTACGGGCCGAACAACGCCGTGCTCGTGCTGTCGGGCGACGTCGACGTTGCGACCGCAAAGACGCTCGTCACCAAATATTTCGGTGCGATCCCCAAGGGGCCCGAAAGCGTCGTCCCGACCGCCGATGTCCCCACGCTCGCCGCGCCGAAAAGCGAGGTGATGAAGGATCGCGTCGCCAATACGCGGATCTACCGGATGTGGGCGGTGCCCGGCATCAACAACCCCGACGCGGTCGCGCTCGATGTGGCGGCGGGCGTGCTCGGCGGGCTGTCGAGCAGCCGGCTCGACAATGCGCTGGTGCGCAAGGAAAAGCTCGCGGTGCGCGTCTCGGCGAACAATGAGAGCTTCGCGCAAGTCGGCATGTTCGTGGTCAGCGCCGATGCGCGTCCTGGTGTCGACCCCGCGCTTGTCGCCAAGCGGCTCGACGAGATTATCGCCGACGTCATTGCCAACGGCCCGACTGCCGACGAAGTCGCGCGCGTCGCGACGCGCGACGCCGCAGGGCGGATCGCCGGGCTCGAATCGACCGGCGGCTTCGGTGGCAAGGCGGTCGCGCTCGCCGAGGGCGCGCTCTATGAAAACGATCCCGGCTTCTACAAGAAGCAGCTCGCCGAGCTCGCCGCGCAGACGCCGGCCCGCGTTAAGGCGGCGAGCGCCAAATGGCTGACGCGCCCGGTCTATGCGCTGACCGTCATCCCCGGCGCGCGCGACGCCTATGTCGAGGCGACGCCGCCGGTGAAGGTCGCCGCCGCTCCCGAGGCGGAATTCAAGGGCACGCGCGGTGCGCTCCCGCCGGTCGGCACGCTGTCGAGCCTGGTCTTCCCCAAGGTCGAGCATGCCAAGCTCAAGAACGGCATCGAGCTCATCTACGCCTATCGCAACGCCGTGCCGATCACGCAGGCGTCGATCAGCTTCGACGCGGGCGTCGCGGCCGACGTGCCGGGCAAGCTCGGCACACAGGGGCTGACGCTCGACATGCTCGACGAGGGCACGACGACCCGCGATTCGATCGCGATCGCGGAGGCCAAGGAGCGGCTCGGCGCGAGCATCACCAGTGGTTCGGCGCCCGACCGCACGATCGTCGGCATGTTCACGCCCAGCGCCAATCTCGCGGCGTCGACCGAATTGCTCGCCGATATCGTGCGCCATCCCAAGTTCGATCCGGCCGAGGTCGCGCGGCTCAAGAACCAGCAGCTCTCGCGTATCTCCGCCGAGCTGACGAGCCCGCAGGGCCTCGCGCTGCGTGTGTTCCCCAAACTCGTCTACGGCGCGGCCTATCCCTACGCCAAGGCGCTCGGCAGCGGCGACGCCAAGGCGGTGGCGGCACTGACGCGCGACGATCTGGTCGCCTTCCAGCAAGCCTGGATCCGTCCCGACAAGGCCAAGATCTTCGTCGTCAGCGATCGGCCGCTTGCCGAGATCAAGGCCGCGTTCGACGCGCGCTTCGGCGACTGGACGCCGACCGGGCCCGCCGGCGTCAAGGATTTCAGCGTGAAGACCGCGCCGTCCGCGCCGAAAATCGTGCTGATCGACCGGCCCGATTCGCCGCAGTCGTTCATCATCGCGGGCGCACCCACCGCGCTCGTCGGCACCGACGATCTGCTGCCGCTGGAAACTGCGAACGACACGCTCGGCGGGGATTTCCTGTCGCGCGTCAACATGGACCTGCGCGAGGCGCGGCACTGGTCGTACGGCGTCAACGGATCGTTCCGTCGCGCGCAATACGCCACGCCGTATCTGCTCGGCACCGGCGTCCAGGCGGACAAGACCGGCGAATCGATCGCATCGCTGCGCACCGACTTCGCCGATTTCGTGACGACCAAGGGGATCACGAGCGACGAGTTCGACCGCACGATCACCGACGCGATCAGCTCGCTGCCGGGCAATTTCGAGACGTCGGGCGCGGTGCTTGGCGCGCTGCAGTCGAACGACCTGTATCGCCGCCCCGACGATTATTATGCGACGCTGCCGCAAAAATATCGGGGCTTCACCGCAGGCCAGCTTGACGCTGCGGCACGCGCGGCGCTCGACCCGAAACGCTTCGTCTGGATCGTCGTTGGCGATGCAGCGAAGGTCCGCGGTCAGCTTGACAGCATCGGGTTGCCGGTCGAGGTGATCCCTGCGGCGTCCGTGGCGGACGTGCGCTAGAAATTATTGGCAGGAGACACATCATGGCTGCAGTTGATGGGACGTGGGATACGATCGTCAAGTCGCCGCTCGGCGACCAGAAGGCGGTGCTGACGGTCAAGACCGACGGCACCAGCTGGACCGGCTCGCAGAACGGCGCGATGGGTTCGGTCGAGATCACCGACGGCACGGTCGAGGGTGACACGATCAGCTGGAAGATGTCGATCGTCGTCCCGATGCCGATGACGCTCGACTGCAAGGCGACGGCCGAGGGCGACACGCTCACCGGCACCGTCGGCGCAGGCGCGTTCGGCAGCTTCCCGATGACGGGCACGCGCGCGGCGTAACGCCGTTCGTTTGAGCGATGAAGACGGCCTGCGCTCCAATCGGAGCGCGGGCCGTTTTTGTATCGCGCGACCGTCACCCTAGCCTTGTGCCGGGGCCCACCGTGCCGCACACTTTGCGCGTCGGGGTTTGCAATCCGGTGTGCCCCGGCAGCATGAGATCGTTCGATCGCCCCACTCCTGTCACCCTCGCGAAAGCGAGGGTCCCGCTTCTCCTTCGGGGGCGGGGCCAGGCAGCGGGATCCCCGCCTTCGCGGGGATGACGGCGGGGGGGCGTCATGCGTGTGACCGGAGCGAAGAGCTGGGGAGCGGGGCATGAAGGCACGTTGGTTGTTGGGCGCAGCATTGGCGGTCTCGCCGCTCACCGCGCACGCGCAAACCTATGACGAGCGTCCCGCTAAGCTCGTCCCCCCGAGCGAAAGCTTCAACTACGAGCGTCGCATCGTCGAGATCCCGATGCGCGACGGGGTCAAGCTCCACACCGTCATCCTCCTCCCCAAGGGGGCGCACGATGCCGGCATCCTGATGACGCGCACGCCGTACAACGCCGACGGGATGACGGGCAAAGGCGGTAACAACGCCGATCTCGCGACGAGCCTCACCGGCTATGACAATGCCACCGACGTGATCGTCGACGGCGGCTACATCCGCGTCGTGCAGGACGTGCGCGGCAAATACGGGTCGCAGGGCATCGCGATGATGAACCCGCCGCTCCACGACACCGCGCTCAACCCGACGCATACCGACGATTCGACCGACACCTACGATACGATCGACTGGCTGGTGAAACATCTGCCAGAGTCGAACAAGAAGGTCGGGATCCTCGGCATTTCCTACGACGGTTTCCTGTCGCTGATGCCGCTGATCAACCCGCATCCGGCGCTCGTGGTGGCTGTCCCCGAGAACCCGATGGTCGATGGCTGGCGCGGCGACGACTGGTTCCACAACGGCGCGTTCCGCGTCGGGATCGACTATATCTGGGAGCAGATCGCGACGCGCGACAATTCGTCGCCCTATGCGCGCACCACCTATGACGAATATGACGCGGTGATGCGCGCCGGCTCGACCGGCGCGCTCGCCACGGCGCACGGGCTCGACCAGATCGGCTTCTGGCGCAAGATCGCCGCGCACCCGGCGTATGACAGCTTCTGGCAAGCGCAGGCGATGGACCAGGTGCTCAGCCGCCAGCCGCTCAAGGTGCCGGTGATGCTCGTCCACGGCCTGTGGGACCAGGAGGATATCTACGGCGCGACAGCGGTGTATCGCGCGCTGAAACCCAAGGATACCGCCGGGAACATGGTCTATCTGACGATGGGCCCGTGGTATCACGGTCAGCAGATCGACGACGGCAAGGCGCTCGGCGATATCCAATGGGACCAGGACACCGCCAAATGGTGGCGCCGCCAAGTGCTCGGCCCGTTCCTTGCGCATTACCTCAAGGGCATGCCCATGGACGTCGCGCCCGTCACCGCGTTCCAGAGCGGCACCAACCAGTGGCAGCGCCTGCCGAGCTGGTCGGCGCAGCCGGCGATGACCAAGCTATACCTCCAGCCGGGCGACGCGGTTGGCTTTGCACCGGCCGCCGGACCGGCGCAGACCGCCGATTACGTCTCTGATCCGGCGCATCCGGTGACCAACGTCCCGCGTCCGGTGCGGCCGGTTAGCTATGAGGACAATCACTGGAAGGCGTGGCTGGTTGGCGACCAGCGCATCGTCTCGAGCCGCCCCGACGTGTTGACCTTTACTGGGCCGGTGTTGACGCAGCCCGTGACGATTGCGGGGCAACCGGTCGTCCATCTCACCGCGGCGACGAGCGGCACCGACAGCGACTGGGTGGTCAAGCTGATCGACGTCTATCCCGACCAGGTGCCGAGCGACCCGAAGATGGGCGGCTATCAATTGGCGGTCGGCATGGACATCTTCCGTGGGCGCTACCGCGAGGGGCTCGATCATGCCGTCGCGCTCAAACCCGGCGTGCCGCTGGCGTATAGCTGGGCGTTGCCGCAGGCGAACCATGTGTTTCTGCCGGGGCACCGCATCATGGTGCAGGTCCAGTCGAGCTGGTTCCCGCTCTATGACCGCAACCCGCAGAGCTTCGTGCCCAACATTTTCTACGCCAAGCCGGCGGATTACGTGAAGGCGACGCAGCAGGTTATCGTGAGCGGGCCCGACCAGAGCTACATCGCGCTGCCGGTGGTGCCCTGATCCTCCCCGGAACGGGGAGGGGGACCGCTCGGCTTCTTCAGCCGAGGGGTGGAGGGGGGCCGCAACGGGCGTTACGCTCGCGGCGAGCCCCCTCCACCATTCGCTGAATGCTCATGGTCCCCCTCCCCGTGCCGGGGAGGATCATAAGGGGTTACCGCCCGAGTCGCGTGACATGCCCCATCTTGCGGCCCGGCCGGCTTGCGCCCTTGCCGTAGAGATGCAGATGCGCGCCCGGCTCGGCGAGAATCTCGGCCCAGCGGTCAGCGTCGTCGCCGATCAGGTTCTCCATCGCTACCGTGGGCGCCGTCAGCGCGGTGTCGCCGAGCGGTAGCCCGCAGATTGCGCGGATATGGTTCTCGAATTGCGAGCAGACCGCGCCCTCGATCGTCCAATGCCCCGAATTGTGGACGCGCGGCGCCATTTCGTTGAACACCGGCCCGTCGACGCCGGCGAAGAATTCGCACGCCAGCACCCCGACATACTCGAGCCGATCGGCGATCCGCCCGGCGAGCGCCGCCGCCTCGCCCCATTGCGCGGCAATCTCGGGCGGGGCGGGGAGGGTGGAGGTGGCGAGGATGCCGTCCTCGTGCTGGTTCCACGGCGGCGGATAGCTCACCATCTGACCGTCGGCGCGGCGCACCAGCAGGATCGAGAATTCGTGGGTAAACCGCACGAACCCCTCGAGGATCGCCGGTCGCTGCCCGATCGCGTCCCAGGCGGCGTCAACCTGGTCGAGCGCGGTGATGCGCACCTGGCCCTTGCCGTCATAGCCCATGCGCAGCGTCTTGAGGATCGCGGGCGTGCCGATCTCAACGAGCGCGGCGGCAAGGTCAGCGCGCGTCTCGACTTTTGCCCACGGTGCGGTACGCCCGCCGATCTCGGCGACGAAGGCCTTTTCGAGGGCGCGATCCTGCGCGATGCCGAGCGCGGCCGGGGCGGGATGGACCGGCACTTTACCCGCGAGATAGGTGACAGGCGCCAGCGCGATATTCTCGAACTCGTAGGTGACGACATCAGCCGCGGCGGCGAATTCGTCGAGCACGATGTGGCTGTGATAATCGGCGCGGATGTAGCTCGACGCGGTTTGCGCGGCGACGGCTTCCTCGTCGGGGGCGAGGATGCGGGTTTGATAGCCGAGCTGCGCCGCGGCGACCGCAAGCATCCGCCCGAGTTGCCCGCCGCCGAGGATGCCGATCGTCGAGCCGGGGGGGAGGGGGGTCATGCGCGCGTGTCCGTCGAATGGGGGAGCCTCCCCTCCCTGGAAGGGAGGGGGC
>NZ_JASJVC010000043.1:0-29843 GCF_035019905.1 Sphingomonas sp. 10B4
TCGTCTGGACCGCCGACCCCGATAAAATCATCGCCGCGGTCAGACGCGGGCACCAAGTGTTAGATTCGGACCACTAGAAGCGGAAGTTCGCGGTCGCGCGCACGCTGTGCCAGCGGAACTTGTCGTCGCTGCGCTTGAAGTCGGTACCGCCGGTGTTCGGTGCGAGCACGAACGGATTGGTCGCCGGCGCTGTACCCTGCGTCACACGAACGCGATACTCATCGTCCTTATACTGGTTGTACAGATACTCGAGACCGATCGAGAAGTGACGACCGAGCTTCTGCTCGATGCCGCCGCCCGCGACGAAGCCCCATGCGTCATGCCGGCTGCCATTGTCGGCGAAGGCATTGGCGGTGTTGCTGGTGGCAAAGCTCGACTTGGTCTTGGCATAGGCGCCGCCACCGGTTGCATAGAACAGCGTCTTGTCGAACGCATAGCCGGCGCGCAGGCGGGCATTGGCGTCGAAGTCGACCTTGCGCGTCATGACATAGCTGGCAGGCGTCGTGCTGAAGCCCGAGACGCTGTCACGCACCTGGCTCTTGCCGAACTCGCCGACAACGCCGATCACGAAATGGCCATACTGCTTGTCGAAGCCGACGCGGCCCGAATAGCTGATATTGTCCTTGTCGTTGGTGCAGCCGGTCAGCGCGCCGGTGCTGGTCGCGCGACCGTTGCAGAAACCGGCGCCGGGCTGCGCGGCGGTCGGGGCGAAGGCATTCGCGCCAGCTGCGGTCGTTACCAGCTCGTTGAAATTGCCGTCACGGTTGCGGTCGAACAGGATGCTCGAACCGACATCGTTGGGCTGCGCGTCGAAACCGACGGTGCCGCCGACATACAGGCCGTCGAACGGCTTGGGATCGGCCTCCTGCGCCAGGGCGGGGGCGGCGAAAGCGAGGCCGGCAACGAGCATGGTGGCGGCGGAAAGAAGAGACTTGGTACGCATGGAAACTCCTGGGTTGCTGCTTCAGCGCAGGAGAGACGTGCGAGCGCGGCGCTTGGCCGCATCGACATGAACATTCTGTCATGTTGATGCGAAAATATCACACCCGGCCGCTGCGACCGCGCCATCACGCAGTGGTTGGCAGCGGTGCCACCGCGGTCCTATAGCAAGGACATGTCCGAAGACCTGTTCGCCGCCACCCCCAAACACCAGCCGACCGATTACGACGCCTCCTCGATCGAGGTGCTCGAGGGGTTGGAGCCCGTCCGCCGCCGACCGGGCATGTATATCGGCGGCACCGACGAGCGCGCCTATCACCATCTCGCCGCCGAAGTGCTCGACAATGCGATGGACGAAGCCGTCGCGGGCCACGCCACGCGGATCGAGATCGAACTGCATCCGGGCAACCGGCTGGTAATCGTCGACAATGGCCGCGGCATCCCGGTCGACCCGCATCCGAAATTTCCCGGCAAGTCGGCGCTCGAAGTGATCCTGTCCACGCTGCACTCGGGCGGCAAGTTCGACGGCAAGGCCTATGCGACGTCGGGCGGTCTGCACGGCGTCGGCGTCAGCGTCGTCAATGCGCTGTCGTCGGACACGATCGTCGAGGTCGCGCGCAACCGCGAGCTCTATCGCCAGCGTTTCTCGCGCGGCGAGACGCTCGGGCCGATCGAGCATGTCGGTGCCGCACCCAACCGGCGCGGCACGATGGTCAGCTTCATCCCCGACGAGCAGATCTTCGGCCCCGAGATGAGCTTCAAGCCCGCGCGACTGCACAAGCTCGCGCGCTCGAAGGCGTATCTGTTCGCGGGCGTCGAGATTCGCTGGAAGTGCGCGCCCGAGCTGATCGGCGATGACACGCCGGCCGAAGCGGTGTTCCAGTTCCCCGGTGGCCTTGCCGATCACTTGCGCGAACAAGTCGGCGCGCGCGAGTGCGCGACGAGCGACTTCTTCGTCACGCGCCAGGATTTCCCCGGCGCGGCGGGTCGCGTCGAATGCGCGGTCGCGTGGCCGCTGTGGAGCGACGGCTCGTACAGCTGGTATTGTAACACCATCCCGACCCCCGATGGCGGCACGCACGAGGCGGGGCTGCGCAACGCGCTCGTCAAGGGCATCCGCGCGTTCGGCGAGCTGGTCGGGCAGAAGAAGGCCAAGGAAATCTCGGCTGAGGACATCATGACCGGCAGCGAGCTGATGCTCTCGGTCTTCATCCGCGATCCGCAATTCCAGAGCCAGACCAAGGACCGGCTCTCGAGCCCCGAGGCGACGCCGCTCGTCGAAAAAGCGGTGCGCGACCATTTCGACCATTTCCTCAGCAACAATATGGAGCGCGGCAAGGCGCTGCTGACCTATGTCATCGAGCGGATGGACGAGCGGCTCGCGCGCAAGGCCGAGCGCGAGGTCAAGCGCAAGACCGCGACGTCGGCGCGCAAGCTCCGCCTGCCCGGCAAGCTTACCGACTGCGCCTCGGCCGGACCCGAGGGCACCGAGATCTTCATCGTCGAGGGAGATTCGGCCGGTGGCTCGGCCAAGCAGGCGCGCGACCGCAAGACGCAGGCGATCCTGCCGATCCGCGGCAAGATCCTCAACGTGGCGTCGGCGACGATGGCCAAGATCGCAGGCAATTCGGAAATCGCCGATCTCATCCAGGCGCTCGGCTGCGGGACGCGAAAGACGTGCGTCGCGGAAAACCTGCGCTACGAACGCGTCGTCATCATGACCGACGCAGACGTCGACGGCGCGCATATCGCCACGCTGCTGATGACCTTCTTCTTCCAGGAAATGCCCGAAATCGTCCGCGCGGGGCACGTCTATCTCGCGCAGCCGCCGCTCTATCGCCTCACCTCGGGCACCAAGAGCCTCTACGCGATGGACGACGCGCATCGCGAGCTGCTCGAAAAGACCGAGTTCAAGGGCAAGAAGGTCGAGATCGGGCGCTTCAAGGGTCTCGGCGAGATGAACCCGATGCAGCTGCGCGAGACGACGATGGACCCCAAGTCGCGCGCGATGCTGCGGATCACGCTGCCGCAGGAATATGAGGAGCGTGCGGGCGTCAAGGATCTGGTCGACCGGCTGATGGGCACCAACCCCGCGCACCGTTTCGCCTTCATCCAGGAAAATGCCGCGCGGCTTGACGAGGCGGCTATCGACGCCTGAGCGAGGCTTCCCGACCCCGCACCGCTGCGATACGCTGCGATCCAAGCTATGTGACGGGGGACACACGATGATTCGCAAGGTCGTTTTGCTGGTCGCGATCTTGGGCCTCGGTGCGCCCGCCGTTGCGCAGACCCCGCAGGCGGCAGCGACCGTGGCGAGCGACCCGCTCCGCCCGCGCGCGCAGGCGCTGCTTGGGATCCTCGGCGGCGGCGGCGACACCGCGGCGGAATTCGACCCGACTTTCCTGGCGCAAATCCCCGACGCGAAGATCCGCACGATCGCCAAGCAATTGTCGGACGCCTTCGGTGCGCCGCTGGCGATCGAGTCGCTGACTGCTGCGACTCCGCAGAAAGCCAGTCTCACCGTCCGCTATGCGCGTGGAAGCGTGGCGATGACGATGACGGTCGAGCCGAGCGCGGCGCATCGCATCACCGGCCTGCTCGTCACCGGCACGACCTCGCGCGAGGCGTCGCTCGACCAGATCGTCGCGACGATCGGCACGCTGCCGGGCGTCGGCGGGTTCGCGCTCGCACGGCTCGGCGACGGCGCGCCGAGCGTGATGCAAGCGACCAAGCCGGACACCGATTTTGCGATCGGCTCGGCGTTCAAGCTCGCCATCCTGTCAGAGGCGATCCGCGCAACCAATGCGGGCGAACGGCGGTGGGATGATCTCGTCACGCTCGACGGCGCCCCGCTCCCCGGCGGGTTTTATACGCAGCAGCCTGCGGGCACCAAGGTCACGCTGCGCGAACTCGCGCAGAAAATGATCTCGGTAAGCGACAACAGCGCGACCGACATTCTGCTCGCCGCGCTCGGCCGCGCGAAGGTCGAGGCGATGTTACCGGTGATCGGCTGGCGCCATGCCGCGCGCAATCGCCCGCTGCTCGGCACACTCGACGTCTTCAAGCTCAAGGGGATTCCGGGCGGAGCACTCGGCAAGCGATGGCTGGCGCTCAACGAAGCGGGACGCCGTGCGCTGCTCGCCAAGGACATCGCCGCAACGCCGCTGGGCGCGATCGACCCGCGGATGTTCCAGCGCGGCGTACCGGTAATGCTCGACATCGAATGGTTCGCCAGCCCCGCCGACCTCGTTCGCACGATGGACTGGATCCGCCGCAACACCGAAACCGGCCCCGGCGCGGAGGCTCGCGCGATCCTCGGCGTCAACCCCGGGGTCGGCCCGGCGCAAGCGGCGCGCTGGGGCTATGTCGGCTACAAGGGCGGCTCGGAGCCGGGCGTGATCGAGATGACGCTGTTGCTGCAGTCCAAGGCGGGCGCCTGGTATGCGCTGGCAGCAAGCTGGAACAATCCCGCGGCGGCGGTCGACGATGCACGCTTCGTGGCATTGGTCAGCAGGGCGGTCGATCTCGCTGCAGCAAACCCGTGATCTCGATGGCGATTACTGCGTATTACTTTGGAATCGACATATATCCTTTCGAAGCATAGCTTTCCCGTGAGCTATAGCAGCCAGGAGTGTTGCCATGTTTCGAACGACGTCGTTTGCCCTGGTCGCATTGCTCACCACTGGCGCAGCGTCCGCACAGCAGCCGCTTCCGGCACCATCGACCAGCGGCCGCAACATCGTCGTCACGGGAACACCGCTCAAGGATCTGCGAAACGCGCTCGCGCGGTGTCTCGAGCAGCATTGCCCGCCCGACAAGGACATCGACGCCACGCTGGCGGTGGCGGAGGCGCAGTTCGTCGCCGGCCAATACCGTGATGCGCGCGCGACGATGCTCAAATCGATCGATCGCAACCGGCGCTTCGCCAAGACCTATCCTGAGCCCGTTTCCGACCTCTACCGCGCGCACTCGCGTGTCGCGGCGCATCTCGGCGAGGATGGCGCCTATTTCGGGAGCGCGCTCGACGTGGTCAGCACGCTGAAGGCCGGTTTCGCAGACGACGACTGGCGCGTGCTCGGCGCCAAGCTCGAGCTGGGAGACGCGTACTTCAAGACGGGACGGTTCGAGGACGCGGTCGGCCTGTACCGCACCGTCGTGCGCCGCGCGCACGAGCTGCACCTCGGCCGGGCGGAAGGCATGGCGCTGCTCAGCATCGCCAACGCCTATGTCGCCGCCTCGCGTGTCCGCAACGACGGCTATTACGCAGCGGCGCTGAAAGCGTGCGACGCCGTTCGTGCCGCGACCGACCCCGCGATCGCGCCATTCGGCGCCGCCGCGACCGTGCTCAAGGCGAAGCTCGCGGTAAGAACCGGAGAGCCCGGCGCGGTCGATCGGCTGGTCGCGACCTATCGCACGCTGGCGAAAGGCGCGACCAAGCCGGTGCTGCTCTACGCCCCCACGATCGATCGTCCGATGCAGGCCTATCTCGAATTCCCGGACGGCGAAGCGCCGATCAAGGGGGCGGTGCAGGACTTCGCGGATCAATGGGTCGATATCGGCTTCAACATCGCGCCCGACGGCACCGTCGACGAGGCCGAGGTGCTCCGCCAGAGCCCGCACTATTCGGGCAAATGGGCGCAACCCGTGATGACTGCGATCCGTGGCCGGCGGTATGCGCCAAACGCAACCGGGCCAGGCACGTCGCGAGTCGAGCGCTACACCTATACCGCGACGTGGGAGTTCGAGACCGGCTCGCGGATTCGAACGCGCCGGCCGGTCCCCAAGATCGAAGTCCTCGACTTGACGAGCGATGCCGCCCTTCCCTCATCCTGACGCGCGTTACCGCTGCATCCGCGCCTGATGGTATTTCGCGCGCACGACGATTCCCGCGAGCAGATGCAGCGCCGCCACACCGAGCAGGAACAGCGGCAGGATCATCGGCACTTGCGGCCAATAGCGTGCGCGCAACGCCGCGAGCAGCGCGCCCGCGACCGCGAGCGCGACGCCCATCCAGCGGATCGGCCGCGCGACCATCCGCAGCTCAGCCTTGTAGGCGGCGCGCTGTACGGGGTCGTTGAGATCGGGCGGCGGCGCGGCGGCCGGGTCTTGCGTCATCGATTCGTCCATTCGCTGGCGAGGAGTCCCCACAGGATCGTGTCGCGGACCCCGATATGCGTTTCCCACTCGGCGCGCAGCCGTCCCTCGCGCTGGAAGCCGAGCGATTCGAGCAGCGCGTTGGAGGCGGTATTGTCGGGGTCGGTATCGGCAAACACACGGCGCTGCTGCTCGACGCCGAACAGCTGATCGAGCACCGCGCGCACCGCTTCGCGTGCGATCCCGCTGCCCCACTGGTCGCGCGCCAGCATGTAGCCGATCTCGACCACGCCCGGCCGCTTCTCGCCCGCCGCGACGAAGCCGATCGCGCGATCGTCGCCGTGCAGCGTGATCGCCCAACCGCGCCACCCATTGTCCGACTCAGCGAACTTCGCGCGGGTCTGCTCGACCGACACGTGCGGGCCGTGCGACCAATAGGTCATCAGCGCGGGATCGGCGAAGCTCGGAAACAGCGCGTCGGCGTCTGCGACGGTGCGCTCGCGCAAGCGCAGCCGGGCGGTTTCGAGGACCGGGATCGGCGTCATGCCGTCAGCGCGGCGACGAGCGTCTTGACCTTCTTCTGCCGCCACTGCGGCGTCGGCGCGACGAGCCAATAGCCGAGCCGGTACGCCTTCGCCTCGCCCAAGGCGACGACGCGCCCGCTCGCCAGATCGGCAGCGGCGAGCAGTTCGGGCACGGTCGCGCGCCCCAGCCCCTGCGCCGCGGCATCGAGCGCGAGCCCCGCATCGCCGACCCGCACGAGCGAAGTCGCTTCGTCGTCGACGCAGCCCGGCCAGGCGATCCGCGTATCGACGCCACCGCCGGCCGCCTCGACCGTCACCATTCCGGCCGAGGCGATCGCCTCGCCCTCATGCCCGCCCGGGCCATCGCCCCAGCGAATCGCGAGATCGAGATTGGCTTCGGTGAAGTCGATCATGTCGTCGGCGGAGATCAGCACGAAACGCAGTTCGCCATCGCCGCGCGCGATTTCGGCGAGCCGCGGCATCAGCCACTTTTCGGTCAGATCGCGTGGCGCGGCGATCGTCAGCGACTTGCTCGTCTGCCCCGCCTGCATCGCGCGGACGGCCTCCTCGAACTGTAGGAAGCCGTGGCGGAGCGGCGCGAGCCCGGCCTCGCCTTCCGGTGTCAGCTCGAGCCCCTTGGTGGTGCGACGGAACAGCACGACGCCGAGCGTATCCTCGAGTGCGCGGATCTGCTGCCCGACGGCTGCGGGGGTGACGGCGAGCTCATCGGCGGCGCGCGTGAAGCTCAGGTGGCGCGCGGCGGCGTCGAGCACGCGCAAGCCGTTGAGCGGGAGGTGCGTGCGCTTCACTTCTTGCTCCCCTCCCGCTTGCGAGTTTCGGGTGAGCAGCGCCCCGCGCTGCTCAGGCTGTGCCGGGGGCACAGCCGACCCGAAACTGGGCTGGGGGAGGGAAGTGCCAGACCTGAAGCGCTGTGCCTGAGGCACGCCCCTCCCATAACCCCTCCCGCACGAGGGAGAGGGATAAGAGAGCGCGCGCTCACGCCCCCACCGCCGGCGCAAGCAGCGCGAATTTCGGAATATCGACATCGAACGCCGAGCCATCCTCGGCGATCATCCGATAGCTGCCGAGCATCGACCCGGTCGGCGTCGAGAGCGGACAGCCCGAGACATAATCGTAGCTCTCGCCCGGCGCGATCATCGGCTGTTCGCCGATCACGCCTTCACCCTCGACCGAGTGCCGCGCGCCGCGCCCATCGGTGATCGCCCAATGGCGCGTCAGCAGCTGGACGCCCATCGCGCCGGCATTCTCGATACGGATATGATACGCCCAGAACCACCGCCCGCGCGCAGGCTCGGACTGCTCCGGCAGGAAGCTCACCGCAACGCGGACGATGACCCCGCGCGTCTCGGCGACGTACGGGAACAGCGCCTTCACAAGCCGGCCGCCGTCAGGGCGCCGTCGAGATCCTCGATCACGTCCTGCGGATCCTCGAGCCCGACGTTGAAGCGCAGCAGCCCCTCGGTCACGCCCATTTCGAGCCGCTTGTCCTCGGACACGCCGTAATGAGTCGTCGACGCGGGATGCGTCATCAGCGAGCGCGAATCGCCGATATTGTTCGAGATGTCGACAAGGCGCAGGCCGTCGAGCAGCGCATGCGCTTGTTTACGATCGGCCACCTCGAACGCGAAGATCGGCCCGCACGCGTCCATCTGCGCCATCGCGAGCGCATGCTGCGGATGGCTCGCCAGCCCCGGATGCAGCATGCGGGGCACGCGCGTCTCGAGGAAGGCACCGACCTTGAGGCTGTTCTCGCTCTGCCGGCGAATGCGCAGGTCGAGCGTCTCGAGCCCTTTCAGCACCACCCAGGCATTGAACGCGCTAAGCGTCGGCCCGGTGTTGCGCGTGAAGGGCAGCAGCGTGTTGGTGATGAAATCCTCGGTCCCGCAGACGGCCCCTGCAAGCACGCGCCCCTGCCCGTCCATCATCTTGGTCGCGCTATAGGCGGTGACGTCGGCACCGAATTCCATCGGCCGCTGCAGCGCGGGCGTGGCGAACGCATTGTCGACCACCGAGGTGATGCCGCGTTCGCGCGCGATGTCGCACACGGCTTTGAGATCGACGATGTCCATCGTCGGATTGGCAGGCGTTTCGAAGAAGAACACCTTGGTGTTCGCCTTCGCCGCATCCGCGAACGCTTGCGGGTCGCGCGCATCGACGACGGTCGTCTCGATCCCGAACTTGGGCAGGAGCGTATCGACCAGCCAGCGGCACGACCCGAACGCCGCGCGCCCGGCGACGACATGGTCGCCGGTCTGCAGCTGGCACAGCAGCACCGCGGTCATCGCCGCCATTCCCGTCGCCATCGTGCGGCATGCCTCCGCCCCCTCGAGCAAGGCGATGCGGCCTTCGAGCATCTCGACCGTCGGGTTCTGCAACCGCGAATAGGTCATGCCGTCCTGCTCGCCGGCAAAGCGCGCGGCAGCGTCGGCGGCACAATCATAGGCATAGCCCGAGGTCAGGAAGATCGCCTCGGACGTCTCCCCGAACTCGCTGCGCGCGGTGCCGCCGCGCACGGCTTGGGTGGCGGGGCGCCATTGGCGCGTGATGCTCTGGTCCTGGCCGGTACGACGTTTCATGGGCGTTGCTTTGCCGGTGGCGGGGGGCGCGCGTCAATGGGGTGCCGGCCTATGCGCTTGAAAGCCGCGCTGTTCGGCGGAATAGATGCGCAGGTGAGCGCCGTTTCCTCCATAGCCCCCTCCCTCTCGGCGCGCCCCCGCCCGTATCGCGCCGCCGCGCTGATCGCGCTGCTCGCGCAGCTGCTGTTCAGCTATCGCCTCACCATCCCGACCAAGCTGATGTTCGACGAGGTCCATTACGTCCCCGCCGCGCGCACGCTGATCGCGCTGGCGGGGCCGCGCAACATCGAGCATCCGCTGCTCGCCAAGGAGATCATCGCGGGCGGCATCCTGTTGCTCGGCGACAACAGCCTGGGGTGGCGCTTCTTCTCGACGCTGGCGGGCACCGCGACCGTGCTCGGCGTGTTCGCGATCGTCTGGCTGATGCTCGGGCGCGTGCGGCCGGCGGTGTTCGCCGCGCTGTTCGCGCTGTTCAACTTCACCGTCTTCGTCGAGGCGCGGATCGCGATGCTCGACGGCTTCATGGCGGCGTTCACGCTGCTCGGCATCGCCAGCCTGTTATGGGCGATGCGCGCCGAGACTGCGCGCGGCGCATGGGGGCGCTGGATCCTGGGAAGCGCCTTGCTCGGCCTCGCGGTCTCCGCGAAGTGGATCGCGGCGCCGTTCGTCGCCTATGCCGCGCTCGGCTTCGTCATCGTGCGGCTGGTCGACGCACGGCCCAGCGGGCGCTCGGTCTTCGCTGCGCTCAACGCCCGTCCCACGGGCGGCACGCACCGCCACTGGCGCGGCATGGCGGCAATCCCCGCGATCCTCGTGCTCGGCGCCGTCAGCATCGGCGTCTATGGCGCGACCTTTGCGCCGGCCTTCTTCTACACGATCGATCCGCTGACGTGGCGCACGCTGCTGCCGTTCCAGGCGACGATGTACGCCCAGCAAACGCAAGTGCTCCCCTCGCACACCTATCAGTCGCGCTGGTGGAGCTGGCCGCTGATGCTCCGCCCGATCTGGTATCTCTACGAACGCACCGACGGCGCACAGCGCGGCGTGTTGCTGATCGGCAATCTGGTCGTGCTATGGGGCGGACTCGTCGCGGTCGCGGCATGCCTGTATCGCGGCGCGCGCGCGCGCGACCTGCGCTTGCTTGCGGCGGCGGGGCTGTGGATCGGTAGCTATGTCGTGTGGATCATCATCCCCAAGTCACTCGGCTTCTTCTATTATTACTATCTGCCGAGCATCTTCCTGTGCATCGCGCTTTCCGTCGCGCTCGACCATTTCGGGCGCAGGCGGCAGTGGGACATGGCGGTGCTCGGCGGATGCGTCGCGCTGTTCGCGGTGTTCTACCCGATCCTCTCCGCGATGCCGCTGTGGGGCCCGAATGCGTTCCGGGTGTGGACGTGGTTTCCGAGCTGGGTCTAGCGGGCGTCGGCAGCGCGCAAGTCGGTTGACTCGATTGACCCCAAGACGTGATGTTTACGATCGCGATCGTTTCCGTTTCTGCGCTAATGCAGCGATCCGGGTTCGATGATTTCAAAGAGCAGTTGGTACATACCATGAACGGCAGATGTAGGACAGCGCCTTGTCCGCTTTCGACCAGTTGTAGCCATTCTCGCATCTATGAGACTTGCCCGAAAGCAGACATGGTGACCGTCGTATGTGGTGGAAACTCACAATCCTCGGGATCGTCACGGCGGGGCTGATCTTCTGCACGATCCCAATCCGCACGCACGCGGTTATGATCGATCCAGCCAATCCGCCGCTTTCGACAAGGTGGATCCTGCGGTTCATCTTAACGAATATGTATCTGACCCCCGGCACGATGATCGTTATTTGTCTGGTGCTCGCGGTGGCGGGTTACATCGCGTTTAGGATCGTCCGCAGCGGGTAGACGCCGATTAAGACGCGTCAGCTTGCTCTACACGCTTCCAAAAGCAGACGGTCCCTTCACCACCACGTTGAGCGATTCCCGCACCGTCCATCGATACGAGCCGCCTGAAAGCCGACCGGCAGCTATCGGGCGGAAAAGCGGTCAGGCCGGAGCCGCCTAAACCCGGTCGTCGTCGTGTCCCTGGTCGCTCGCCAATAGCGGACATTGATTTCTGCCGATAAGTGTAGACCGATGAACTGGTCGGCCCTCATCGGCATTGCAATTTTCGGCGGGCTACTTTGCTTCGGATTGGGGAAAGGCACGATGCCAATTCCCCACTTTTGGGCTCCACAACCCAATCGGATAGACAATCCCGTCTGGTTTTGGGTCGCGGGGGCTTTCTACGCCGCCTTGCTCGCCGTATCGATCGCCGGATTTATAGGCCTATTACGCTGACCGCGCGGAATGGCAGCTTTCCAAGCCGTAATCCCGAAAGCGGCCTGACCGCTCACCACCACCTATCGCCGTTCGGCTTTCGACCCGGCAAGAGCAGCGCCTGAAAGCCGGGCGACAGCTATAAGGCGGGAGAAGCGGTCGGTCTCAAATCGACCAATTCCCGACGTTGAAGCGGGCGCTAGCGCTTCCTTGAAAGGATCGCTCGTTCATCTTACGATCCGCGCTTGATTGGCCAAAACGGTCAGCGATCAGGCTTTGTCAGGCGGAAGCGCCAGCCGATGCGGACGATCAGGCTGTCGGACGGGGCGCTGCGAACCTCGTACGGAATCTCGCTCGCGATGGCGGAAAATGCGCCTACGACCAACGACTAGGTCGTCGAAGCCGCCGGCGCTCTCATCGCCATCTGACGAACGAATATGCCGCCGCCATCACGCGCTCAGAATCGTATCCGCGCGCCAGCCGTCACACTCTCCTGATGATCGTCGTTCCCGGTCTGCGAGGCAGCGGATGCGAAAAGGTCGAGCCCGCTTGTCAGGCGATAAGCGAGGCCCCCTTCCGCCGTGCCGACTGCTTGGGTGCGCGGCGCGCCCTGCGCGTCGAGCGCGAGCGCACCGCCCGAATAACCGGCCAGCGCATCGACGCGCGTCCCCTGCGTTTGGTAGCGCAGCCCGAACGATACCCACGGCCGAAACGGCGCGGGGGAAGCGGAGCTGCGTCCGAAGGTGATGCCGGTATCGGCAAAGCCGGCAACGTGCCGATCGCGCGCGACCGTCAACGCAAACGGGCTGGTGCTACTTTCCGCCACGCCCGCGCGGGTGCTGCGCACATACGTGACGCCGGCGTGTGGCCGCAGCGCCCAGCCCGAATGCAGCACGAGCTCGTAGCTCACTTGCGCATCGCCGACCCAGCTGTGCAGGTCATACTGTCCGGTCGCCGCAATGCCGCCCGGCAGCACGCGCGTGGTGCGCGCCGTGCCGCCGTCATACAGCACGGACGCGGTAACCCCGAAACCGCCGGGCGCCTCGAACCGGCCATGGATCCCGGCGACCAAGCCGTCGGCCTTGGTCCGGCTGCCAAGTGCATCGATCCGCTGGGTATCGTCGAGGTACCCGCCGAACGCGCCAACGCTCCACTTCGCGCTGCCGATGCCGATTCCGCCCAGGAAGCCATAGCCCTGGGAGCGCGCGGCCGCCGCCCCGCTCGCCGCATCGCCAAGCTGGTGGCGCTGTCCGAGCGTCGCCGCAAAGGTATAGGGGTGGACGGTGTCGCCGGTCGTCGCGAACGCCGGCCCGCGCGCTACGCGCGTCAGCGTCAGCGCATTGTCCACGCCGATCTGCGTCGCCGTAGCATAGGGTTCGGGCGTGATCTGCGCGAACGCTGCCGCGTTGGAGCTGCCATCGGCGTTGAGCAGCAGCGGCAGCGCACCGAACAGCGCGCTGGTCGCGGGCTGCGTCACCAGCGTCGCATTGGCGTAGGCGATGCTGCGGCTGACTTGTGGAGTGAAGCCGCCGGCATCGAGGAACTGGCCCAGCAGCTGGATCCGGTCGGCCCGCTGGACGAGGAAGCCGAATACGCTGTCAGGCTTCAGCACAGTCGTGAAGTTGCCGGCGATCCCGCCGCTTGCCACAATCAGATCGTACAGCGTGCCGGGGCGCAGTGTCCCGACCGGCACGAGCTGGAGGGTTGCCCCGCTGGCGATGGTGACGGCGCCGTTGACGATCAGCTTGTCCGAGACGGTCGCGCTGAGTTCGAACAACGAAAGCGAACCGCCCGCGAGCGCGACATTGCCGTTGACCGTCATCGTGCCCGGCGATGCGCCGGGGCTGAGCGTGCCGGCGACCGTGAGATTGCCGTTAAGCGTTCCCGCCGACCCGAAGATCGCGCCCGCGCCGACCGAGACATTGGCCGCGTTCACCACCGAGCCTGCGAGGCCGACCAGCCGCCCGCCGGTGAGCGCGACGGTGCCAAAGTTCGCGGTGCCCGAGACCGTCGCGTAGCCTCCGTTCATACGGTAGGATTCTACATTGCTGACATTGGTAAAAGCGACCGGGGCAGCGGCGGTGCCGCTTGCGACGTCGATGCTGTCCGATCCCGCGCCGCCGTCGACCGATCCAGCAAAGCCGCCGGCAATGACGAAGCGATTGTCTTCCTGACCGAAAGTCACCGCGCTCGTGAGACTGGCGGTGTTGGCGACGGTCAGCCCCCCTGTGGCAGTCAGCGCGTCATTAGCAAAGGCACCGCCTGCCAGCGTCAGGGTGCCGCTGCCTTCGGTGGTTAGCCGCTGGAAGTTGGTCAGCACGCCAGCGGCGAGCGTCATGTCGCCCGCCAATTCGAGCACCGCGGCATTGCTTCCTGAACCGCCCGAGACGCTGCCGGCCAGCGTGCCGCCAGCGGCGAGCCGGAAGCGGTCGTTTCCCGCGCCCAAGTCGATCGTGCCGGCCAGCACGCCGCCGCGCGCGACCGTTACCGACGTGTCTTCTCCGGTGAAGCCCAGCGCTGCGCCCGTGCTACCGAGCGTGCCCGTTACGGTGAGGGGGGCGGCGAGCGTCACCACCTCAAAGCCAGTAGCGCTGCCAGCAAGCGTAACCCCGCCCGTTGCGGTCAGGCGTAGCGTGTCGCTACCCTCGCCGCCGTCGTAACGCCCCTTCAAAGTGGCGGCGCTGATCGCCAGCACGTCGTTACCAGCACCCAGTTGCACCGCGCCGACATCGCCGTCGAGCGTCAGCTGAGTGGCGCTGCCGGTAGCTACGATCTGCCCGACGGAACGCCCGTTGAGGGCTAGCGTAAGATTGGTCCCGTTGAGCGCGATTGTCTCGAAATTCTGGTCGAGCCCAAGCGTCAACGTGCCCGTACCATCGACGGCGAGCGCCTGGAAATTGCTCCGCGCGCCGATGCTGCTGCGGTTGCCCGCCAGCACCACGCGGTAGAGGTTGGCACCGGTGCCGCCGTCGACGGCCCCCGCGCTGCTGCCGGCACCCTCGACGAAGGTATCGTCGCCGGCGCCGAGCGCGACCGGACCGGCGATCGTACCCGTGTTGATCAGCATGTCGTTGCCGTCGGCAAGCGTGACGCCGCCGGCGATCGCACCGGCATTGATGAGTGTCAGTGCGCCCGATCCGGCGGTTCCGGTGACCGTCGTCGCACCCACAGTGGATAGCGTCTGGCCGGAGGCAACGGCGAGAGTACCGCCGGCGAACGCGATCGTGTCGACCGTGAAGCTGCCTGAATAGCTACCGGTGCCGCTACCGACCTGCGTAACGCGCTCGAAATTGGCGATTTGCGCGGCGGCAAGCGTCGTGGTGCCACCTGTCGTGTCGATCATATAGCGGTCGGTGCCGGCACCGCCGTCAACGAGGCCGGTCACACGCCCGCCGACACGCTGGACGACGCTGTCGTCGCCTGCGCCGAGCATGACACGGCCGGTGATCGTGCCGGCATTGTCGAGCGTATCCGCGCCGTCGGCAAGGATCACATCGCCGGTGATCGTCCCGCTGTTGCGGACGCTATTCTTGAATGCGTCGAACGTGAGGATCGCCTGGCTCGACGTCGTGCCGCTCGCGCTGATCGTTCCGGCATTGACGAGGTTGAGTGCCGAATCCGCGACGAGCACGCCCACGGCTTGTCCGCCGCTCGCGCTGATCACGCCCGACACGGTGTTGGTGATCGTGCCCGAAAGGCCGGCGCCGGCGACGACCAGAGCCGTCGACTGCCCGGTCGTTGGCTGGGCGGTGGTGGCCGAAATCGTCCCGCTGTTGGCAATTGCATAGCTGAGCGGCTGCGTCGCCTCATAGGCGTAGAGGCCGAAAGCGTAGGCCGATCCCTTGTTTGCGGCCCCGCCCTGTGCCGAGATCGTCCCGCTATTGTCGAAGGCGAGCGTGCCGCCGGCTCCCGTTCCATAATTGCCGGCAGTGACATCTACCGCACCGCTGCCGTTGCTACTCGCGATTGTGCCCGTGTTGGCAAAGGTGAAGGCGATCGGTGCCCCTGCCGTGCTCTGCAGGCCAACCGACACACCGCCGCCGAGGATGCGTCCGCTGTTGGCGACACGCATCGTGTCGCCAGCGGTCAATGCGACTGCAAAGCTGGAGGCCATCGGCGTCGCGGTGATCGTTCCGCTATTGGCAAAGGCGAGCGACGGGGTTCCGTAGAGGCTGACGGTCGCGCCGTAGGAGGTCGAGCCGGCGAAGGAGACCGTCCCGCTGTTGCTGAAGGTGCGGACCTGCGCCTGTACCCCGCCGCCGACCGTGCCGGCGTTGGTCAGCGAGGACAGGGTCTGGGTGGACGGGAACAGCGTTTTCTGGATGTACGGATAGACGCTCGACGCGGGCGTCGTCGTGGTGAGCATGCCCGCGATCGTCGCCTGATTGACCACGCTGCCGGTGCCAAGCGCGTAGAGATTGCCGGCGAAGGGCGCTGCCGCGGTGGTCGTCACCACCGTGTCGGCACCGAGCGCCTGGACGAGCCGGTCCTCGAAGTTGATGACACCGGTGGGAAGATCGAGCGCCACCGTCCCGCTGCTCGAAAGCTGTCGGCCGTAGATATCGGTTCCGGCGCCCCCGTCGATCACGCCTGACACGCCAAGCGAATCGGATGTCTGGAGCAGCAAATCCGCGCCACCGCCGAACAGCAGGTCACCCGCGATAGTACCGCCCGCCGCGACATAGACGCTGCTCGAAAACGATCGCAGAGGTGCGCCCGAATAATAGGGATAGCCATAGCCGAGATCGACTGTGCCTGAGATCGCCCCGGCATTCGTCACTGTACCGCTGTACAGCCGGATCGCGGTACCACCCGTGCCGGAGATCGTGCCGCCTGCCGCATTGACGATCGCGGCACTGGCGGACGTGTCAGTCCCGCCGATCCCGACCCCGCCCGTGCTGGCGATCGTGCCCGTGTTGGTGATCGTGGTGTTGCTGTAAGCGGCGACCGCGGTGCCGCCGACCTTGATCAGTCCGCTGTTGACGATCGAGCCCGATGGGACGCCGAGCCGGACACCCGATGAATTCACGCCACCGGCGATCTGGGTGATGCTACCGGTGTTGACCAGCGACGTGCCGGTAACGCCGATCCCACCGTCGAGCAGGATCGTACCGGCATTGACGACCGCCCCGCCGCTGATCGCCGAGATGAACGAGGGCGCGGGCGTGTGGTCGGTTACGGTGATCGTGCCGAGGTTGGTAAAGGTGTCTCCATTCCCCAGGCTGACCGCGGCTGCGGTCGAGCGTCGCCGCAGGATCGCGCGTGAAAGCGATCGTCCCGCGGCTGGTGATCGCCAGCGCGCTGGCGGTTCCGGCATAGCTCGGCCGGTCCGACAGCGTTTGGGTCGTGGCGATCGCGCCCTGTGCCGTGGTCGCCGCAAAGTTGGCGGTGAGATCGACGCTCCCGGTGCCAGCCAGCAGCAGGCGCTGCGTCACCGGTGCGGCGGCGCTCAACGTCAGCTTGGCGCCGCTCGTCAGTTCGAAGGTCGGCGTGGCGAACGGGCCGACCGGGCCAATCGTCGCGGTTTGCGTGCCCGACGCGCGATAGCGCAGCTGCGCACCGCTCGCCGCGGTGACCGTCCCGGTGATGCCGGCGAACTGACCCGGGCCGCTATTGGCGAGATCGGTGAACAACACGCCGTCTGCGCCGAGCACGAGGTTACCGTTGAGCACGCCCGCGCCCGACGAAATGTAGCGCTGACTGCCGCCATTGGCGAAGGAGGAGGACAAGGTCACCGTGCCGTTGATCGTCCCGGCGTTCGAGATCACTTCGTTGAACGACGTCCCCGTCACAGCTCGCCCGCCGCTGCCGATGACCCCGCCGGCGAGGTTGTACACCGCACCATAGGAATCGAGCACGACAGCGGTGCCGGTGGGGTTGGTCGCAGTGATCGTGCCGGTATTGGTCAGGAAGGCGCTCGTCTCGACGCCGATCGTGGCGCCACGGATCGTCCCGCTGTTGCTCGAGCCCGTCCCGACATTGCCGCTCAGCACCGCACCAATGCCGCCGCTCGACCGAATCTGCCCGCTATTGGTCAGACTGTTCCCGGAGAGCGACACGCCTGTGCCGACCGAGTCGATCGTTCCGCTGGTGGCGACGCTCGCCTGGAACGCCGAGACGCCGCTACCGGCGGACACGATCGCGCCGGTATTGGAGATCGTCGTGAACGCGCCGCTTTGCGCCGAGATCGCGGCGGCCGAAGCGGACGTGGTCTGGATCGTGCCTGCGTTGACGAAGCGTTGAACGCCAGGCGAGGTGACGCCGTTCAACACGAATGCCGGACCGGCCGCCACGACCGTCGCTCGGTTGACGAGCGTCCCGCCGCCATACACCTGCACCGTGCCCGGCGCGACGAATCCGGCACCAAGCGTCGTCGTCGCCCCGGTTGCGGTCGAGATGCCGAATTGCTGAAAGCCAGCGAGCAACGTCACCGGGGTGTTGATCGTCGTATCGCTCGTTACCGCGAGCTGCTCGGTATTGGTGCCGCCGCCGGGATTGATCGTGCCGGTGATGCCGGTGACCAGCGCGGGCGTGCCAGCGTAGCGGACGACCAGCGTGTCGTCATACGATCCCAGCGTTACCGATCCGGTGATCCGCCCCTGCGACGAATCGATCAGGCTGGTGCCGTTGCTGCCGATCACGTTGCCCGTGATCGTTCCGGAATTGACCAGCGTGGTCACGCCGCTGATCGCGGTGGCGCCGCCGCTGGTAATCGTACCTCCGGTTTGGTTGGTGAGGCTCAGGAAATTGCCGGAAACGGCAGCGCCCGTGCCGGTGTTTAAGATCGTTCCGCTGTTGGTCAGCGCGGCGATCGTCGCGCTCGAGAGGGTAGCGACGGCGCTGTTGGAACGGATCGTGCCGCTGTTGTTCCAGGCACCGGGATTGATCGTATAGGGATAGGCCGTCCCGGCATTACCCGTCGTCAGCGCAGCGCCGCTGCCGCCGTCGATCAGTCCGGCGTTGGTCAGCGAGGCGACCGGGCCGACGATGCTGCCGCTGATCACGCCGCTCGCGCGATTGGTGATCGACGAGAAGGCCGATGACGCAGTGGTGAAGCCGTTGCTGGTCGTGGCGAGATCGCCGCGCAACGCGACGCCGCTCGAGCCGGTTATCGTACCGGCATTGTCGACGCTGATGGTGAGCTGGCCGTACGTGTTCCCGGCGGACTGTCGTACGTCGAACGCGGTGACGCCCGATACGCCGGCACCCGCGGCGATCGTCAAAGCAAGCCGGGTCGTACTCCCGTTATAGGCGGCGACTGGCCCTGTGTAGAGCGCGATGCCACTTTGTGCGCCAACCGTGACTTGCCCCGCGACGGAGATTGTCTCCTGGATCGACGATAGCGAATTCGGGACTTCCACGATGATCGCCGGAGCACCGCTGTTCGTCACGGTCGCGCCGCTCGTCACCGCCAGGGTCGAGCCGGGCGTGTTGATGCGGATGCCGTTCGAATCGGTACCCGTGCAGCTGCTCGTCGCATTGGCGATGGTCGGATCGGGTGCGCATTGCGCGTGCGCTGTCGCTGGAAAGATGGCCAGAGCGCTCGTGCCGAGCGCGAGCGAGAGTTTGCGACGCCGCAAGTTTTGCGCAAAAGCCTTCATGACCATCCCCTTGTGGCGACGCCCCCGCCGCTTTTCGGTTGCGCTAAGCTAGGATAGGGAGGGTGTCGAGCGCTGGTGGCTTCCGACAGAAAAATTATTCTGTTTCATAAGGAGATGGTGGAGCGCTCGACGCGCGGGCCGGAATAAGGCGAGGTTGACTGCACGCGACAGCTGGTCAGTGGGGTTCACGAAAGCCGGCGTCCGTCTCGCGGATCGATCCGTCGCGGCGAAGTGCCGATATCGATCACAAAGGTCGGCTTAACTTGCCCGGTCGATTTACGCCATGCAGCCGCGTTCCGCCCTCTACGGTCGGTTGGTCTACAAATCTCATTCCCATGAACGAAGGTCCGCCTACGGCTACGCCTGCCAAAAACCGGCCATACCGCTATCCACCACTTTCGGACACTCACGCACCCAGTGGACGCGGGCCGTAGCCAGCCCCCTAATACCGCCCCCACACGAACCGCGACGACAGCGCGTAATTCCACACCGCCGCGACGAGCAGCCCCGCGACCGCCGAATAGGCCCATGTCCCATGCTCCATCCGGAACAGGAAGAACGCCACCCCCACATTCGCCGCCGCGCCGACCGAGCAGACCAGGCAGAACGAGATCCACCCGTCGAGCAACGCGCGCGCGCCCTTGAGGCGGCGTTCGCGGTAGGTCAGCGCGTTGTTGAGGAAGAAGTTGAAGGTCATCGCCAGCACCACCGCGACGACCGTCGCCGACACGAACGCGACACCCGCCTTGCGGTAGAGCGCGTAGAGCACGGCGAGATGCACCAGCGCGCCGAGTGCGCCGATGCCGGTGAACATCACGAAGCGGACCGGCACGATCCGCCCGAACAGCCGGTCATAGAGCGCGATCAGGAATTCCATCGCGACGACATAGTCGAGCTTGCTCTCGCCCTCGGTGCGCAGCCGGAAGGTGTAGGGCAGTTCGAGATATTTTAGCGGCCGCGGGCTCGCGGTCATGATGTCGAGCAGGATCTTGAAGCCGATCGCCGAGAGGTGCGGGATCAGGTCGCGCGCGATCTGCGTGCGCAGCATGAAGAAGCCGCTCATCGGGTCGCTCAGATCGGCCTTGAGCACGCGCCGCGACAGCCGCGTCGCCAGCGCCGATTTCTTGACGCGGTCCTGGTCCCAATCGCCCGTCCCGCCGCCCGCGACGAAGCGCGAGCCGATCACCACGTCGAGCGCCGGATCGGCCTGCAGCGCGTCGAGCATCGCGGGCAGGATCGTCTCGTCATGCTGCAGATCGCCGTCGATCACCGCGACGACGGGCGCGGCGGTGGCGCACATCCCCTCGATGCACGCCGAGGACAGACCACGCCGTCCGAAGCGCTGGATCACGCGGACGCGCGGGTCGGTCAGGCCGAGTTCGCGCGCCGCCTGCGCGGTGCCGTCGGGGCTGTCGTCGTCGACGAAGATCGCCTCCCACGCACGCCCGCTGAGCGCCGCGTCGAGCTTGGCGATCAGCAGCGGAACGTTGCGCAGCTCGTTGAACGTCGGGATGACGACCGCGAGCTCGAGGCGTGGGATCATTGCAGCGCGGCCAGCACCGCATCGCCCATCGCGCTCGTCGAATGGGTGCCGCCGAGATCGGGCGTCCGCGCGCCGCTGCCGATCGCCGCGATCACCGCCGCCTCGATCCGCTGCGCCGACGCCTCGTCCGACAGCGAATGTCGCAGCAGCATCGCCGCCGACAGAATCGCCGCGCACGGATTGGCCTTGCCCTGCCCGGCAATGTCGGGTGCCGAACCGTGGATCGGTTCGTACAGCCCGCAGGTGCCGGTCCATTCGTTGAGCGACGCCGACGGGAGCATCCCGATCGAGCCGACGCACATGCTCGCCTGGTCGGACAGGATGTCGCCGAACAGATTGCCCGTCACCACCACGTCGAACGCGCCGGGGTTGCGCACCAGCTGCATCGCGGCGTTGTCGACGTACATATGGGTGAGCTTGACCTCGGGATAATCGAGCGCGACCTCGTTGACGATCTCGCGCCACAGCTGCGAGGTTTCGAGGACGTTGGCCTTGTCGACCGAGGTCAGGATCTTCTTGCGGCGCTTGGCCATCTCGAACCCGACGCGCGCGATGCGGGCGACTTCGGCCTCGTCGTAGCGCATCATGTCATGGCCTTCGCGCAGGCCCATCTTGGTATGGCCGCGGCCCTTGTCGCCGAAATAGACGTCGCCGGTGAGCTCGCGGACGATCACCATGTCGATCGAGCGTGCGACTTCCGGGCGCAGGGCAGACGCATCCTCGAGCCCCGGGAACATCGTTGCTGGGCGCAGGTTCGCGAACAGACCGAGCGCCTTGCGCAAACCCAGGATCGCCTGTTCGGGGCGCAGCGTGCGCTCGAGCCCGTCCATCTCGGGATCGCCGACCGCGCCGAACAGGATCGCATCGGCGCGGTGCGCGAGCTCGAGCGTCTGCGGCGGGAGCGGATGGCCGAGCGCGCGATAGGCGGCGCCGCCGACGAGACCGGGCTCGAACTGATGGTCGAGGCCGAGCGCTTCGAGCACGCGGCGGGCTTCGTGGGTGACTTCGGGGCCGATGCCGTCGCCGGCGAGGATCGCGATCAGTGCCAAGGTGCAGTTCCCTTCAATTGCCCCGCCAATGCCGAGCCGCGGCGCGTCACGCAACCGCCCTTTTCAGCCGCTCGACCAGCCGAGTGCGCGCCGCCAGCGTCACCGCGCGGCGATCGACCAGGATCGAAGCCTCGAGTGCGTCGCCGGTCAGGCTGAGCGCCTCGAAGATTTCGTCCCACTCCGGCGCGACACCCGTGGTCAGCGCGGGCGGCAGCGTCTCGCGCTCCAACCCATAGCCGAGCTCGGCGAGCACCAGCAGTTCGTAGCGCGCGAGCGCCAGCGCCCAACCGCGCGCCGCGGGCGCCGCCGCGATCACGCCGATCGTCCCGTCGAGCGCGGCATAGAGCCGCGGATACGGCTGCGCCTCAGGGAGCGCGGCGGCGGTGAGCGTGGTCACCCATTCGAGCGCGAGCGCGGGCAGCGGCTCGGCATAGAGCGGCGCGCGGCTGGTGACGAGCTCGACCGTGAGGCTGGCGAGCTGATCGTCGGTGCGCGCCCGCCATTCGCCGATCACGCGATTGGCGGGCTGGAGGATCGGCCGGATTCGCGTCGAGCGCCCGCCGCGGACATAGCCAGCCTGGAGGCCGTGCTCGGCGGTCAGCGCCCGCACGATCGCGCCGTGTTCGCCGTGATGGCGGATCGCGAGGATCAGGGCTTCGACGCGCAAGTGCATGGCGGCGGTTTAGCGTGGGTGGGGGGATACGCTAGGGGGCGGATGGCGCGAAGGTCACGCCTGAGGGTCCGCAACCGTGTTGGCGCGTGCGCGGCCATCGCCCCCCCTTACAGCGACCAGCCACCATCCACGGAGATCGCCGCGCCGGTCACGAACGCGCCGAGATCGGCGCTCATCCACAGCACCGCATCGGCGATTTCCTCGGGCTTCCCGAGGCGCCCGACCGGCTCGAGATCGATCGCCTTCTGGATGTCGCCGTTTGTAAAGCGGTCCATCATCGGCGTCTCGATATTGCCCGGCAGGATCGCGTTCACGCGGATATTCAGCTTGGCATAATCGAGCGCGGCGGCCTTGGTCAGCCCGATGATCGCATGCTTCGAGGCGGTGTAGGACGCGCCACCCGCCACTCCGCGGACGCCAGCGCCCGACGACGTGTTGATGATGACCCCGCTGCCCTGCCGCACCATTTGCGCCAGTTCGTGCTTCATGCAGACGAAGGTGCCGCGCAGGTTGATGTCGAGGATGCGGTCCCACTCGCTCAGCGAAATCTTGTGGACCGGCGCGGGTTTGTTCTCGACACCGGCATTGTTGAAGGCGATGTCGAGCCGGCCGAAGGTCTCGACCACCCGGCCGACGGCCGCCTCGACCTGGTCGGGCTGCGACACGTCGCACGCGATGACCAAGGCCTCGGCGCCGGCGCTTCGCACGGCATCGGCGGTTTCGGAAAGACCGTCTTCGGTGCGGTCGAGGATGGCGACGCGTGCGCCCTCCGCCGCAAACGCGATGGCCGTGGCGCGGCCGATGCCGCTGGCGGCACCGGTAATGAAGACGACCTTGCCGGGGAAACGCTGCGTGTCTGACATGGAAAAACCTTTCTAGGGGAGGTGTTGAGGGCAGTCAGCCGGGCGCACCCTGCGACGATGTCCGGATCGTCCTTCCGAGCCGCCCTTGCAGCGGGCGCGCGACGATGACTCGCGGCGTCATCTCACTCCGTGCCAAGCGGCGCGCGATAGTCCGCCTCGGTCACGGGCTCCATCCACGTCACCGGCGTGCCGTCGACCGCTTCCTGGATGGCGATATGCGTCATGGCGTGATGCGCGGTGGCGCCGTGCCAGTGCTTGTGGTCGGCAGGACACCACAGGATGTCGCCCGCGTGGAATTCGAGCTTTGGGCCATCCGCGATCTGCGTCCAGCCGACGCCCTCGGTCACGATCAGCGTCTGGCCGGCGGGGTGGCTGTGCCACGCGGTCCGCGCACCGGGCTCGAAATGGACGATCGCCCCGGACACGCGCGATGGCGCCTCGCGCTGGAACTGGCCGGTGATGGTGACCGTGCCGGTGAAATACGCGGCCGGTCCGTCGACGGTCTTCAGCTCCGCCTTGCGTGCGATGGTCATGTCGGTTGCTCCTTGCTGCGCCTGCGCGGCCACGGGCAGCAGCGCCGCGAAGCGGTAAAGGCCGATCTTCATGGGGGTGCCGCCTTCACGATCCGCCGATCGTCACACCGACGACCGTCACGACTGGCAAGATAGGGTGGGGGAAGAGCCCGAATTAGCCGCTTCGCCAGCAACGAGACGATGAACAGCGTTCAACAATGGTGTAGGAGGTCGGGATGCAGCTGAGCCGAGCGGACCTGGCGGACTTCGCCTATTTTCTGGCGATCGCCAAACATGGGAGCTTCCGACGCGCTGCCCTCGCGATGGGCGTCACCACGTCTGCTATCAGCCACGCGATCACCGCGCTGGAGGGCCGCCGCGGCGTGCGACTGTTGAACAGAACGACGCGCAGCGTTGCGCTGACCGCAGCCGGCGAAGAGCTCCGCGCGGCGATCGAAGCCCCCATGCAGAGCATTGCCGCCGCCGGCGAAACCCTCGACCGGTATCGCGACGCACCCGCCGGCCGCGTCAGGATCAACGTCCTCGAAGATGCGGTCGACCTGCTGCTCAAGCCGGTCATGCCGATTTTCGTCGACCGCTATCCCGACGTCGCGATCGACATCAGCATCAGCAATCGCCTGATCGATGTCGTCGGCAGCGGTTTCGATGCCGGCATCCGCTATGGCGGCACGGTGCCCGAGGACATGATTGCGCAGCGCCTGTCGCCCGATCTTCGCTGGGTCGCCGCCGCATCCCCCGACTATCTCGCGCGCTTCGGTGCGCCGGCCGACCCGGAAGACCTGCGAAACCACCGCTGCGTCGGCATCCGCCTGGGGAACGACCAGGTCTATGACTGGGAGTTCGAGCGCGACGGTCATGACTGCGCGATCGCGACACCCGGCCCGCTGACAGTCGATTCAAGCCACGCTGCGATCGCGTTCGGGTTGTGCGGCGCGGGGATCGTGTACGCGAGCGAGGCGGTTCTCTGCGCGCATCTGGAACGTGGGACCTTGCGGCCGGTGCTGACGGAGTGGACGACTGTCGGCAGCGGTTTCCACGTCTATTATTCGGGGCGTCGGCACTTGCCGACCGGGCTGCGGCTGTTGATCGATCTCATAAAAGAGCTGCGACCGCTCAAGGAGTAGGCGGGCGGCGTGTCCCTTTGCGGGGCGTGCCAGCCGCACCGCCGCGGTCTTGCACACTCGATTTGTGCCGCACCGATCCCCCGCTTTGACAGTGTCGGAACTCACCCCCTTTGCGGCGTCGAATCTGCCATCCAGTACCGCGAGGCCAATCGAGCCAGGCAAGCACGAGTCGTCGCACTCGCTCTGCGTGCGCTAGCGCCGCACCCGCCGCGCGACCCGCTCGAGCCCAAGCCGTGCCACCGCGTGCTTGGCCCACAGCGCGCCCCGGTCGAACGCCTCGAGCGCGGCGATCGTCGCGCGGTTGGCCAGCGTCGGGCGGAGCAGCAGCACGTCGACGCACGCCACGCCGGCGGTGGCGAAGCTGCGCTTGTGCTGGCCGTCGCCCTCGGTGAAATCGAAGCGGGTGAGGCCGGGTTCGGCATAGAGGTCGCGCATCGCCTCGAGCATCAGCACGCCGCCGGGCGACAGATCGTTGAACGCCGGGTCGTGCCCGACATGGTCGTAGCGGACCGTCCCGCCTTCGATCGGGCAGTAGAGATACGCCGCCGGCTCGCCTGCGACATAGAGCAGCCAGGCGCGCACCTGGCCCGCCGCCGCGAGCGCAATCATCGTGCGCACGAACGCCGGATCGTCGGGCAAGCCGCCGCCGAGCAAGCGCTCCTGATAGGTCCGCTGCGAGATCCCGCGCGCGACCGCGTGGAAAGCGCCGAGCTCGTCGGCGGTGCGGAAGCGGCGGACGTCGAGCGCGCCGCCCGACAGCGCGATCACGCGTTTGGTCTTGCGCTTGAGCCCCGAGCGCGTGTTGCCCGACAGCGCCGCTTGATAGGCCGCAAAGCCCACCGTCAGGTCGGCATAATGCCGCGGATAGCGTTGCCGGACATAGCCGATCATCCCGCCCGCCGCGCGGCGCAGCGACGCGAGACCGTGTTCGGGAAGCGAGGTCACGGCATAGCCATCGGCACCGCGCGCGAGCGGCGGGAGGATCGGGAGCGGGCCGTCGAGCACCGTGTCGAGCGACAAAGGAAGCCGCACCAGCCGGCGCGCAATCGAGCCCAGCGTGCGCGCGCCGATCTGGAAGCGTAGCGGAACCGCTTCCGCAGCAAGCGGCGTCACGCCGCGCGCTCGGCCACCATGTTCGACCATAATTGCTCGGCCTGGCGCCAGCGCGTGCGCAGCGGATCGGGGCCGAGCGGCACGTCGTTCTGCTCGAGCCGGAGCGCGGGGCGGTCGGCGAAATGCACCGTCGGCATCGCCTCGGCGCGTTCGGCGAGCAAGCCGCACAGCGCTTCGAAGCGCCGGACGTGCACCGTATTGGGCCGCGTCCCCGCGCGATTGGCGAGCTCGAAGCCGTGGCTGACGATGTTCACCGCGGCATGGCGATGGAGCTCGGCATGGTCGAGCGCGGCGCGCATCTCGCCGACCGACAGCGCGCAGATCTGGAAGTTGCGCAACGCGCCGGGCCGCTCCTCGATCACCGTGACGGGAATCTCGATCACGCCGTCGATCCGCACCGGCGCGATGTGGCGCGCGGGCAAGTCGATCGCGCTCGGCCACGGATGCTCGCCGCCATTGTGGCTGGCGTCATAGCTGAAACCGAGCTCGGCGAGCGCGCGCAGCGTGTCGGCGTTGGCGCTGTACGACCCGGCGCGGAATGCAATTGGATTGGGCGCGCCGATCGCGGTGAGCAAGTCGGTCGCGCCCGAGATCAACGCGCGCTGTTCGGCGAAACTGTATTCGGCGAGTTCGAAACGCGACGCGCTCGCCCCGCCGTCGCCCGACACCGCGCTCGTCCAATTGGGGTGGAGGTGGAGCTGCACCTCCTGCCCAGCGGCGAGAATCTTCTCGACGATGCCGCGCAGCGGCGCGAGCCCGAAGGTGAGCGCCGGCATCGGATCGACGAAGAAGCACGCCTTCAGCCCGTGCTGCGCGAGCATCTCGAGCTTGTAGCTGACGCCGACACCGGCCGGCTCGAGCGAGCGCTCGAAGATCTCGGCACTCGCGAGGCCATCGCTGTGGTGCCGCCACATCACTTCGGTGTCGATCGTCAGGAATACGGGCGTTGTCATCCCGTCCAGCCATAGCCGGACGGGCATAAAGATTTCGCAAAGTCCGTATGTTGCATTTTGTTTCTGACCCGGATCAATCTCCGGTGAGGATGCGATCGACCAACTGCTTGACGGTCGGGACAAAGCCGTTCGAGTAGAACGGATCGCGCTTGAACTGATACGCGCCGTGTCCCGCAAACATCAGATTCTGCTCGACATCGCCGCCATGCGCGATGTCCTGCAGCGTCTTCTGGATGCAGAAGCTGCGCGGATCGGCGAGCCGGCCGGTCGAATTCGTCTCGGTGTCCGACCAGGACGAGAAGGCACACTGGCTGAGGCAGCCCATGCAATCGGCCTGATCCTTGCGGATCACGCCCTTGTCGACTGGGGTTACGAAGACGAGCGTGTTGTCGGGCGTCTTGAGCGCATCGGTGAAACCCTCGCCGAACCACTGCCGCGCGCGCAGCAAGTCGTTGCGCGTGACCCAGAAGTTCTTGCCCTTGACGCCGACGTCGAGCTGATAGGTGTGGTCGCCCGCACTTTGCGTCGAAAAGGCGATCTGGCGCTCCGAACGCTCCTGCAGGTGGCGCAGGAACGGGTTGAGCACCGCGCTTGAATAGAATCCGGTCGGCGAGAAGCGATGCAGCAGCACTTCGCCTTCCTGGATGTTGGTCAGCCGCGCCTTCCACTCCTGCGGGATCGGGCTTTCCTGCGTCAGCAAAGGCCGCGTGCCGAACTGGAAGGCGATCGTGCCGAGCTCGGGATTGTCGATCCAGTTCGCCCAGTCGCGCAGATACCAGACGCCGCCTGCCATCACGATCGGCACGCTGTCGGGAATCCCGCCCTCGCGCATCGTGTCGCGCAGCGCCTTCACGCGCGGATACGGGTCCTGCGGCATGAGCGGGTCTTCGGCGTTCGACAGGCCGTTATGCCCACCCGCGAGCCACGGATCCTCATAGACCACCGCCGACAGCCAGTCGGCTGCCTTCGAATAGGCGCGCTTCCACAGTGCGCGGAAGGCGCGGCCCGAACTGACGATCGGGAGGTAGCTGACTTCGTACGACGCCGCGATCTCGGACAGCTTGTACGGCATGCCGGCGCCGCAGGTGACACCCGCGACGAGCCCGCGTGTGCGTTCCAGCACGCCGTGCAAAATCCGCTGCGCACCGCCCATTTCCCACAGCACGTTGATGTTGATCGCGCCCTTGCCGCCGGCAATGTCGAACGCCTTGCGGACCTGCTGGACCGCGCCCTCGATCGCATATTCGATCAGCTCTTCGTGGCGCTCGCGCCGCGTCAGCGCCTTGTAGACCTGCGGGATGATCTTGCCATCGGGGTCATAGCTGTCGGCATTGACCGCCGACACCGTGCCGATGCCGCCCGCCGCCGCCCAGGCGCCCGCGCTCGCATGATTGGTCGCGGCGACGCCCTTGCCGCCCTCGACGAGCGGCCAGACCTCGCGGCCGCCATAGACGATGGGCTTCAAACCAGTGAACAACGTGACCGCCTCCGACTTAACTTACGTTCTGTTATACGCTTTGGACGCCCGATCGGGCAAATCTCTAATCCCCGAACGCCCCGGGACGTCCGATAACGCTGCCATAGAGCTGTGCATAGCGCGCGATCATCGTCGCTTCGTCATACTCGGCGACCGCCTTGCGCCGGTTGAGCTCGCCGAGCCCCTCGCGGCCCTCGGGCGTCGCCTGCGCGAGCGACTCGAGTGCGTCGCGGATCAGCACTTCCTGGTCGCGGCGTTCGATGAAGCTGCTATTCTCGGGCGCGACCATCTTGAGTACGTCACCGACCGGGGTCGAGACGATCGGCAGCCCCGCCGCCATGCCTTCGAGCACGCAGATCGGGAATTGCTCGGACTTGGACGACAGCGCCATGATGTCGAACAGGCCGATATAGTCGTGCGGGTTGGGCAGGAAGCCGGGCATCACGAGCTGCTCGGCCACGCCCATCCGCTCGGCGGCATCGAGGATCGCCTGGCGTTCGGGCCCCTCGCCCACGATGATGAGGCGCGCGCGGCTCGACATGCCGCCGAACGCGCGGACGAGCAGCGGCAGGTTCTTGACCTCGCGCAGACCCGCCAGCGTGCCGATCACCAGTTCACCGGGCTTGCGCTTGAAGCCGGGGATCGCATTGGGCTTGGGCGGGATCGCATAGCGCGCGGTGGCGATGCCGTTGGCGATGCGATGGACGCGCTCGCGCGGCTGTTTCCACGTCTTCAACGCGATGGTTTCGAGCGTCTCGGACGGCACGACCAAGGCGGCGGCCTTGGTCAGCGCGAAGCGGCGATAGATATTGCGCTCGGCCTTGAGGCCTTTCGCCTCGTCGGCGTTGAAGCCGTCCTCGTGATGCACCAGCGGCGGCACGCCGTTCGACGAGACACGCCGCGCCATCGCCCCGTCGATCGCGCCCCAATTGTAGGTCAGCACGAGGTCGAAGCGGCGCATGTACGCCGCAATCGCCTCGTAGCGCTTGACCGAGGGCGAGCCGGTCAGCGGCGGCGGGTTCTGCGCGATCTCGTAATCGATGCCCTTGGCGATGGCGTCTCGCGCGCCGTACTGGCCATCCATGCTCGACACGATCGTGTGGCGTGCACGGTCGCCGAACGCGTTCATCAGGCGCACCGCGCGCGCTTCCTTGCCGCCGAGCGAGAAGGTCGAGTGCAAGTGCAGGATGTTGACGGGCCGGCTCATTTCCGCGCGGCGTTAGCGTGAAATGACGGCGGCGTCATCTGTTGGTGTGGGGGAGCAAGACCGCCCTCCTGCTTCTTGCTCCCCTCCCGCCTGCGGGAGGGGCTGGGGGAGGGACGTGCCGCGGGCGCAGCGCAGGAGGTTCCAGGTCGGTCCCTCCCCTAGCCCCTCCCGCCAGCGGGAGGGGGATGAGGCAAATCAGGCGAACGCGGTCTTTGGAATATGCGTGCTCCGGCCGCCGCGGGCCGCCTCGCCAC
>NZ_JASJVC010000044.1:0-29047 GCF_035019905.1 Sphingomonas sp. 10B4
CCCCCCCCCCCCCCCCCCCCCCCCCCCCCCCCCCCCCCCCCCCCCCTGTTTTTTTTCACGCCCAAGCCGGCATCCGCCGATGTGTATAAGAGACAGGCACGGAAACGACCACGGCGGTGCGGGATATGGGCGAACACGTCCGCCCGGCACATTCGCCGCGTCCGTGCACTGGATCCGCGATCAGAAAGCAGCCGACATGAAGATTTTGATGGTACTGACGTCGCACGACCAATTGGGCGACACCGGCAAGAAGACGGGCTTCTGGCTCGAAGAACTCGCCGCGCCGTATTACGTGTTCAAGGATGCGGGTGCGGAGATCACGCTCGCCTCGCCCGCTGGCGGGAAGCCGCCGCTCGACCCCAAGAGCAACGAGCCCGACAGCCAGACCGACGCGACGCGCCGGTTCGAGGCTGATGCCACCGCGACCGCGCAACTCGCGGACACCGTCCGGCTCGATTCGGTCGACCAGGCCGATTACGACACGGTCTTCTATCCCGGCGGCCACGGCCCGCTCTGGGATCTGGCAGAGGATGCGACGTCGATCGGCTTGATCGAAGCGTTCGTCGCGGCCAACAGGCCCGTCGCCTTGGTCTGCCACGCACCGGGCGCGCTGCGCCGGGTAAAGGCGGCCGATGGCACTCCGCTCGTCCAGGGCAAGCGCGTGACCGGCTTCACCAATGGCGAGGAGGAAGCCGTCGGACTGACCAAGATCGTGCCGTTCCTCGTCGAGGACGAACTCATCGCGCTTGGCGGCAAGTATGAGAAGACGAGCGACTGGGGCGTCCACGTCGTGCAGGACGGCTTGCTGATCACCGGCCAGAACCCGGCCTCGTCGGCGGCTGCAGCGCACAAGCTGCTCGACGCGCTCGCAAAGTAAGCGACACGGGGGAGGCGCGACCAAGGCGCCTCCCCCTCTCTTACAACGTAATCGCGCCCTTCAACCCCAGCACCACGACCTCTTCGGCGCTGCGCACGCCGCCGGGGTGGTGGATCCACTGGACGTTGGGCTGCAGCTCGAGCCACGGCAGCGGCGTCACGCTGTAATAGAGTTCGGCGGCATATTCGGCGTCGCGCACCGGCTTGCCCGGGGTCAGCCGGTCGGCATCGGCCGCGCGCCCATTGATGTTGGTCCGCCCGAACGCGACGCCGAGCACGTCGCCGGGCAGCCACGTCGCCAACCCCTTGTAGAACACACCGACCACCGCCTGAATGTCGGTCACTGCGGTCGCGCGGTCGGTCTGCGTGAAATTGGCGAACACGCCGAGCCCGTCGAGCGACTTGCCGTCCTTCGACGTGCCGGTGATCTGCTGCTGCACGCTGACATAGCCGCCATAGCGCCCCGAATGTTCGAGCGGGGCGAGCCCGGTGACGACGATCGGGCGACGGTTGATGTCGCGATAGACGTCGGTGCCATTGGCGGTCGTGTACCAGCCACCGACCTTGTACGATCCGACATGGCCGCCATCGCCGCCATGCGTCCACCCCGCCTCGAACGGGATCAGCACCCCCGTCGCGCCGTGCCAGCGCGCGACGAAGAAGTTGTTCTTCAGGTTGAGCGGATTGACCTCATAGACGCCCGCCTGGACGTACACGCCGCGCCGCACATCGACGTGGAGGCGCGCGCCCCACTGCCCGACCGGCCAGTTCTGCCAGTAATCGCCGACCAGATTGCCCGGCTGCGCGCCGCAAAAGGTCAGGTTCTGGAAGTGGCACGAGAAGACCGCGAAATCCGAGCCCGGATTGGTGCGGCCGAGCTTCACTTCGACCGCATCGCCGAGCTTCTGCTCGTACCACAATTCGGTGACGCGCACCGTCTGCCCGCGGCCATAGACCTCCTGCACTTGCTGGAGCGTGCCCAGCCCGGCGACGTCGGACAGATTGTCGCCGCGCCGCCACGTCAGCGTCGCCTGGAGCGTCCCGCCCTCGAGCCCGACGAGCTTGCCCATGTCGACCTTGGCGCCGATGTCGAACTGGCCGGTCTCGGTGATCGCCTGACGCCGCCCGCCAGTCGGGTTGTACGCGGTCTCCGACGCGTAGCGCGCCGATACGTCGACGCCGCGCGCGCCGAGCCAGGTGCGGCTGTTGCGCCAGTCGCCGAACAGGCCGGGCGGTGCCGCGCTCTGCGTATCGCCGATCTGCGAACCGGGCGAGGTATCGCGCGGGTGCGCAAGATGGTTCGGCCGGTAGCGCGCGGGCGTCGGTGCTGCCGCAGGCGCTTCGGTCGCGGGTTTCTTGGTATCGTTCGCCGCGGGCGCCTCGGGGGCGGTCGGCGGCGGTGCGGGCGCGCCGATATCGACCTGTTGCGCCATCGCGCCCGCCGGCAGCAGCAGCGCGGCGAGCACACCCGCCGCCGCACTTGCTTGGAATGTCCGCACGATCATCGCTTTGCCTTACACCGAACCCGACACTCGGCGTGCGATGCAACCTGCGGCGCGCGAAGGATAGCGGCCATCGCCCGAAGCTGCGCCAGTTGTTTGATTTCGGTTTAGAATGTCGCGCTTATGTCACAGGCGGATGGGCGCGTTTACCGCGCCTGCACCCGCCCGGTCCGCACCAGCTTGCCCCAGCCGACGCTGCGCCCGCGCAACGCCTGCGTGATCGCCTTCAGCACGACATAATACATGATCTGGCGATAGCCGATCCGCTGCGGGATGAGCAGCCACAGCAAACGCCACTGCTCGCGCCGCTCGAGCGCGAAGGCGACCGTCGCCGCGAGCAAGTCGATCGCGGTGAACACCAGCCAATAGAGCAGCATCTTGTCGACGTCGTGCTGCGTCTGCGCCCAGCCATGCGCCTGCACCGCGATATAGGTCATCACGAAGCTGACGATCAGCGCGAGATCGATGATCGGCGAGATCGCCGCAAAGACGATCTGGAACAGGATCGCCTGCGGCAAGCCGACACGCGCGAGGCCCGCCGGGCGGCCCGTCGCCATGATGCTGCCATGCTTCCACAGGCATTGCAGCGTGCCGAACGCCCAGCGGAAGCGCTGCTTGGCGAGGCCCTTGATCGTCTCGGGCGATTCGGTCCAGGCGATGGCGTATTGGTCGTAGGTCACCGCCCAGCCCGCGCGCTGGATCGCGATCGTCAGATCCTGATCCTCGGCGAGCGTATCGTCCGGGTAGCCGCCGACCTGCTGGATCGCCGCCAGCCGCCACGCGCCGACCGCGCCCGGCACCACCGTCATCGCGTTCATCCGCGCAAGCGCGCGCCGCTCGAGATTCTGCGCGGTGATATATTCGACCGCCTGGAACTTGGTGAGCAGATTGACGCGATTGCCGACCTTGGCGTTGCCCGCGACCGCGCCGATCTTGGGATCGTCGAACCACCGCGCGAGACGCGCGATCGTCGTCGGCTCGAACTGCGTATCGGCGTCGAGCGCGATGACGATCTCGCCCGTCGCAAGCGCCAGCGCCTGGTTGAGCGCGCGCGCCTTGCCGCCATTCTCGAGCGTCAGCAACCGTACGCGCGGATCGCCCGCGAACGCCGAGGTCACGACTTCGCTCGTATCGTCGCTCGATCCATCATCGATCACGATCACCTCGATCCGCACGTCGGTCGAGGCGAGCACGCCGCGCACCGCGCGTTCGATCACCAGTTCCTCGTTGAACGCCGGGATCATCACCGTGACGAAGCGGTTGGGGTCGATCGCCGGGAACACCGTCTTGCTCTCGCGCCGCGCCTGGATCAGCGCGAGCAGCGACAGGATCACCGCGCGCGCGATGCCGATGCTGATCGCGAAGAAGAAGATCCAGCCGAGCGCGACGACGCCGCCGCCGAGTACCGAGAAGATGAACAGATCGGTCTCCGCCGCCGCGCGGTCGGACGGCGAGAGCGTCGGCATCGCGACCGACTTGGGAATCCCCGCAAGCGCCGACACCGGCACGAAGGTGTACCCCTTGGCGCGCAGCTGGTCGATGATCTGCGGCAGCGCCGCGACGGTTTCCGAGCGGTCGCCACCGGCATCGTGGAGCAGCACGATGTTGCGGCTGCACTGCGGGTCGGGATTGGCCGCATCGCATTTGCCGTTGGGGTCGGTGACTTCGTCGACCGTCGCGTCGATGATCGACTGGACGCCCGGCCGTTTCCAGTCGCCCGGATCGACGTGCAGGCCGACCGAGATATAGCCCCGGTCCTGCGCCATCAGCGCCGGATCGATTTCGTCGGCGGTGCTCGGCTCGGCATCGCCGAAATAGGGCGCACGGAACAGCCGCAGCGTGTGGCCGGTGAACGCCTGGAACAGTCGCTGCGTCGTGTTGAGCTGGAAGGTCGTCTCGGACTGCGAGGCGCCCGCCAGATTGGGATGGGTATAGGTATGGCTGCCGATCTCATGCCCCTCGGCGACCATGCGGTTGATCAGGCTGCGCTGCGTCAGCACATTCTCGCCGATCACGAAGAAGGTGCCGGGCACCTTCTTTTGCTTGAGGATGTCGAGGATCTTGGGCGTCCAGGTCGGATCGGGCCCGTCATCGAAGGTCAGCGCGACGAGCCCCGGCTTGTAGCCGGTCCGCGCGACGACATAGGGCGATGGCAACGTCTGAAAGGTGACGTTGCCGATCGCGCCGTCCTTGGTCACTTGCGCGCGCCGCACGCCTTTGACGGGGACGCCCGCGATCTTGAGGATCTCCCCGCTGCCGTCGATATCGACATCGGTACCCGCCGGAATGTTCTCGATCGCCGAGGCCGCAGGCAAGGTGCGATGCGCTCGCCCGAAGATCGACCACAGCCCCGGATCTTCCGACCCGAGCCGCCACAGCCCGATCCCGCTCAAACCGACTTTCTGCAGCCAGCGCATCTGGTTGTACGCCGATGGCGCATCGAGCATCCACACGACGTGGCGGCTGCCCGCTTCCTCATAGGCAAAGCCGCTATTGCCGCTCTGCCGGTCGAAGGTCGGCATCGCGCTCGATTCGCGCGCGGCTTCCCAGGCTTCGTCGATCGCGAGCGGTTCGCCCGTGCCGTCGTGCCAGTTATAGGCGTAATTGCCGATCGCGACGACGATCTTGTCGCGCGGCACATCGCGCACCGCGCGCGACACCGATTGCTCGAACCAGCTTTGCGATGCGATCGGCCCGGCCTCGCCGCTGATCTCGTGCTGGTCGTAGGCCATCAGTACGACGCGATCGACGACCTTGGCGAACGCGCCGATGTTCCAGCCGGGCTCGCCGCCCGCTTCGTCCTCCGCCGCGCCGACCGGCACCGCGATCCCGATCACCCAATTGCGCTTGGCGAAGCGCGCCTTGGTCTCGCGCAGGAAGGCGAGGAAATCCTGCTGTCCCCTGGGCGAAAGCTCCTCGAAATCGAAGAACGCGCCCCCTGCCCCGTTCGCGGCGAGCCACGGCTCGAGCGTATCGAGGAACTTCTTGCGCAACTTGGGGTCGCGCAGCAGCGCTTCCATGCCGGCCGCATCCCATTTCCCGTCGATCGCATTCTGGATCATCGGCAGGATCAGCGGGCGTGGGCTCGCGCGGTTGATGATCTCGCGGCCCGCGGTGTCGCGGAACACGGTGATGTGATGGTTGGGGCCGGACACAGACACCCAGCCCGGCACGAGCCAATCGAGCTCGCCGATATGGCGGCGCAGCGACGCGGTTGAGGACGGATCCCACGGCACATGGAAGGCGATCGCAAGCGGCTGATCGACCCCGACGCCGCGCGCGGGTGCACCGAGCAGCCGCGCATAGCCGCTAAGCCCGTGGCGCGCGCGGCGCAGCAGCGGCTCGTGCGGCGGCGGCAATTTGGTGATCGCCGCGTGCTCGGCCTCGACCGGAAGCAAGGGCGCGCGCGGCACCGCACCGATCGAAATCGCGAGCGCTGCCACCGCCATCACCACCAGCAGCACGAACGCCGCGACCGCCATCGCAAATCGCCGGCGGCGCCGTCCCGAAGCATCGTAGAAAACGGGCGAGCGGCTCATGCGATCGGTGTCCTCAGGGTGAAAAGATTAGGCTCGCATCGGTGCTTTGGCATGGCACAATCGCGACGCCAAGGTGACAAACGCTTCATCTGGCCGAACATGGTTTGCCACGGCACCCCATTCGGGCGCGCTGTCGTTCGACATTGGAGGTGTCTGCGCAGGTGTCTGCCGGAGACGCGCTCACGGCTGTTCGGGGCCAATGCTGCAATGGTCGGGGCGATAGGATTCGAACCTACGACCCCTGGACCCCGAGACCAGTGCGCTACCAGACTGCGCCACGCCCCGACACATTGCAGGGCGCAGCGCGTAGACCCCCGTCTCGCGACTATCAAGCGGAAAATCGCCCCGCGTGCGCGCAATGCTCGACGCTGGCGCAATCGCGCTGCTACGCGGGCGGCATGACCACCCTGGAAATCCTGGCGTTCGGGCTCGGGCTCGCCAATGTCGCGCTCGTCGTGCTGCGCAGCATCTGGAACTACATCTTCGGGCTGGCGATGGTCGCGCTCTATGCAGTCATCTTCGTCCATACCAAGCTTTATAGCGACGCGCTGCTGCAAGTGTTCTTCTTCGTCGTGCAAATCTACGGCTGGTGGAACTGGGCGCGCGTCAAAGCCGAAACCGGCGAGATCGCGGTCGGCACCCTGCCGGACCGCGAGCGCCTCCTGTGGCTGGCGGCGGCGGCGGTGGGCAGCGCGGGCTGGGGCTATGCGATGTTCCGCTTCACCGATGCGTCCTTCCCCTGGCTCGATGCGACGCTCGCGATCGTCAGCGTCGTCGCACAGATCCTGCAGTCGCGGCGCAAGCTCGAAAGCTGGTGGCTGTGGATCGCGGTCGATATCGGCTCGGTCGCGCTTTACGCGGCCAAGGGATTGAAGCTGACGATGCTGCTTTATGCGATCTTCCTCGCGCTCGCGATCTGGGGGCTGATCGATTGGCGCCGCGTCGCGCGACGGACGGCGGTCGTCGCATGAGCACGATCTGCCTGCACGGCCCTGAGAGCACGGGCAAATCGACGCTGATTCCGCAACTGGCGGCGCACTTCGGAACGATCTTCGTGCCCGAATACGGCCGCACCTTCGCCGAGACGCACGGAACCGAGTTCACGATGGCCGATCTGGTCGAGATCGCGCGAACGCACGACGCACAGACTCGCGCGGCGCTGGCGACGGGGGTCGACCCACTGCTGCTCGATACCGATCCGTTGATGACTGCGGTGTGGGCCGACATGCTGTTCGGTCGTCGCGATCCGTGGTTCGACGCGTGGCACGGCAGTGCCGACCTGTATCTGCTGCTCGATATCGATTTGCCGTGGATCGACGACGGTACGCGGATGTTCGGCAGCGTGGCCGAGCGCCAGCTCTTCTTCGATCTGTCGCGCGCCGAGCTCGACCGGCGCGGCCTGCGCTATACGATCGTCGGCGGCCAGGGCCCCGCGCGCCTCGCCGCCGCGCTGGCGGCGATCGCGGCGGCGGGACTGGGCTGACGCCGGGACGGCGATCCGTTTAGGCGCTCCCCGGCGAAGGCCGGGGCCCAGGAGCGGAACGACGGAGGCGCGCGGCCTCGCGAGATGATCGTGGCCTTCCCGACTGGGCCCCGACCTTCGCCGGGGAGCCCATTTCAATGCTGCGAGGGTAGCCGGATCAGCCCTTCTTGGCTTTCAGCGCCTTCACCGCGGCGAGCGTGCCGGTGATGTGCCCGGCGGGCGCCATGTCGGACAGGACATAGGCGATCTTGCCGTTCTTGCCGATCACGTACGAGGTGCGGTTGGTCCAGCCGGCCTTTTGCGGCAGCGCGACGTCATAGCCCGAGATCGTCGCCGGGGTCGCGAGACCGACCGGGAACTTGTCGCGGCATTCGACCGAGGAGAATTCCTTGATCCGCTCGGCATTGCCCGCGGTCAGGCCGATCAGCGTCGCGCCCTGCTTGGTGAAATCGTCGGCAGCTTCGGCGAAGGCGTGCGCCTCGGCAGTGCAGCCCGAGGTGAAGGCGGCGGGGAAGAAGTAGAGCACGACCGGCCCCTTCTTGAGCGCTGCCGCCAGCGAGAAGGGATGCGTCTTGCCGGCAAGCGCCGCCTCGGTCGAGAAGTTGGGCGCGGCATCGCCGACTTTCAGCGCAGCGCTGGCGGGCGCGGCGGCGAGGAGGGCGGCAGTGGCAGCGGCGATAAGCGGAACAGCGAACTTCATGGCATCGTCTCCTGGATAGTGCCGCATCCTACCGCGCCGGCTGGCGGTCCGCCAGCACGATCGGCACATCTGCGCCCCCTCCAACCGTCACCCCGGCCTTGTGCCGGGGTCTACCGGGATGCCCAACGTGCCAGCGCAGAACGCGCGGCACGGTGGCCCCCGGCACCAGGCCGGGGCGACAAAGAAAAGCTTGCCCCCAAACCGTTCGGGCTGAGCCTGTCGAAGCCCCCCTCGCCCAACGCGCCGCTCGCGTGTGTGGGGCAGCCCTTCGACAAGCTCAGGGCGAACTGCGGCTAGCGTCCGCCCCCTACCGTGACGGCGCGAGCTTGGAGTTGAGCACCCACCCAACATTGTCGTTCTCGTCGGCGACCTCCCACCACATGCCGTCCTTGTTGCCGGTCGGGTAAACGATCGCGCCCGGCGAAAGCGTGCGCACCACCTTGCCCGCCGCATTCGCCGCGCTGCGCAGCGCGACCGGGCCTTGCGTCGTGAAGGTCTTGGCGGGCGCGGCCTCGGCCGTCCCGGTGTCGCCGGGGTTGGTATAGCCGAGCCCCGTGACGAGCTTTGCATACGCCTGGATGAAGGCGAGCGTCACGATCCGCCCGATATCAGTATTGTCGTATCCCCCGCCGACCACGCCGCCGCCGGCAAAGCCGCCGAACACCCCGCCGCCGCCGCCGAAGCTCAGGCTGTTCTTGGCGGCATAGCCATCCTCGGTCGCGAGCGTCTCGGTCGTGCGGACGTTGGTGATCGACAGCACGACATTGGCTTCCATCTTGCGGCTGCGTAAGCCTCCGACGAGCCCACCGAACGGCCCGCCGATCAGCCCGCCGACGCCCGCCGCGACGCCGCTGCCGCTCGCGTTGCTGTTGGCGCCCTGCACTTCGGCCTGGAGCACGTAATCGGCCGCCTTGATCTGCCCCTGCCCGACATTGGCGCCGCGCTGGAGCCCGAGATCGCCACCGATGTCGCGCTCGCGCTGCGCCGCTTGCAGCCCGCTGCCGCGATCGACGATGTTGAAGCAGCCCGAACGCTGCACGAGCACCTTGAGCAGCTTCTGCGGAGGGGCAAGGCTGTACTGCGTCCAGCCGCGCGGATCGTCGCCATCGACGATCGAGATCGTGCCGTGCTTGCGCGCGCAGCGCGGCACGTCGTTCATCGTCGCCTCCTGCAGCTTCTGCGTGCCCGACGGCTTGGCCATCCGCTGCGCCCCCGCCTGCATCGGTACGCCGCTCAACACCGCCACGATCGCCATTCCGGCCGTCAGTTTCGCCATGCCACCCCCGCTGAGAATCGTTACGCCTCCAATATCGAAAAGCGACCCGACGGCATAGGCGTATTGCGCCCTCGCGCGACGGGCTTTGTGCCCGGCCGCATGCGATGCTATGGGCCGCCTTTCCCTTTCCGCAGCACTCATCCGGGCGAATTCGTGACCCCTCTCCACACCATCCGCAATTTCTCGATCATCGCGCATATCGATCATGGCAAGTCGACGCTCGCCGACCGCCTGATCCAGGCGACCGGCGGCCTGACCGACCGCGAAATGTCCGAGCAAGTCCTTGATAACATGGACATCGAGAAAGAACGCGGGATCACCATCAAGGCGCAGACGGTGCGGCTTCGCTACACCGCGAAGGACGGCGTCGACTATACGCTCAACCTGATGGACACGCCGGGCCATGTCGACTTCGCCTATGAAGTCAGCCGCTCGCTCGCCGCATGCGAAGGCGCGCTGCTTGTCGTCGATGCCGCGCAGGGTGTGGAAGCGCAGACGCTCGCCAACGTCTATCAGTCGATCGAGCACGATCACGAGATCATCCCGGTCATCAACAAGATCGATCTCCCCGCCGCCGACGTCGACAAGGTCAAGGCCGAGATCGAGGAAGTGATCGGCCTCGACGCGAGCCAGGCCGTGCTCACCAGCGCCAAGGCCGGGATCGGCATCGCCGAAGTGCTTGAGGCGATCGTCACGCGCATCCCGCCGCCCAAGGGCGATGCCGATGCGCCGTTGAAGGCGATGCTCGTCGACAGCTGGTACGACCCGTATCTCGGCGTCGTCATCCTCGTGCGCGTGGTCGCGGGGGTCCTCAAGAAGGGCCAGCAGATCAAGTTCATGCAGGCCGGCACGCTCCACCTGGTCGACCGCGTCGGCTGCTTCCGCCCCAAGATCGAGCAATTGACCGATCTCGGCCCGGGCGAAATCGGCTTCATTACAGCCCAGATCAAGGAAGTCGCGCAGACCCGCGTCGGCGACACGATCACCGACGCCAAGCGCCCTGCCCTGGAAGCACTGCCGGGCTTCAAGGAAGTCCAGCCGGTGGTCTTCTGCGGCCTGTTCCCGGTCGACGCCGCCGATTTCGAGAAACTGCGCGAGAGCATCTCCAAGCTGCGGCTCAACGACGCGAGCTTCTCGTTCGAGATGGAAACCAGCGCGGCGCTCGGCTTCGGCTTCCGCTGCGGCTTCCTTGGCCTGCTGCACCTCGAAATCATCCAGGAGCGCCTGACGCGCGAATACGATCTCGACCTCATCACCACCGCGCCGTCGGTGGTCTATGACATCGAGCTGACGCATAATGGCGGGACGATCGAGCTCCACAACCCCGCCGACATGCCCGATCCCAACAAGATTCTGAGCATTTCCGAGCCGTGGATCCAGGCCGTCATCTACGTCCCCGACGAATATCTCGGCAGCGTGTTGAAGCTCTGCCAGGACCGCCGCGGGATCCAGAAGGACCTCACCTATGTCGGCGGCCGCGCGCAGGCGACCTACGAGCTGCCGCTCAACGAAGTCGTGTTCGATTTCTACGACCGGCTGAAGTCGCTTTCGAAGGGCTATGCCAGCTTCGACTACACGCAGATCGGCAAGCGCGAGGGCGACCTCGTCAAGATGAGCATCCTCGTCAACGAGGAGCCGGTCGACGCGCTGTCGATGATCGTCCACCGCGGCACCGCCGAGACGCGCGGGCGCGGCATGGTCGAGCGGCTCAAGGACCTCATCCCGCGGCATCTGTTCAAGATCCCGATCCAGGCGGCGATCGGCGGCAAGGTGATCGCGCGCGAGACGATCAGCGCGATGCGCAAGGACGTGACCGCGAAATGCTATGGCGGCGACGCCAGCCGCAAGCGCAAGCTGCTCGACAAGCAGAAGAAGGGCAAGCTCAAGATGCGCGAGTACGGGAGCGTGAGCATCCCGCAGGAGGCGTTTATTGCGGCGTTGCGGATGGGGGAAGAGTGAGGCCCGAGCCTAACGAAAGGATTGCGCAGCAATCGGGTCGTTAGACGAGGATCAGCCGAACTCCGGCCGGCGGCGCCAAAGCGCCGCCCGACGACGCGGCTTTGCCGCGGCGCGCTCCACACCCCGCGCTCCAACCGTCACCCCGGGTCCACCGCCCCACATGCGCAGCGCCCGCGGCACGGTAGGCCACGCCAGGTCAGCTTGAAAAGACTGAGTTTTATACCAAGTTCCCAAAGCGCTGTGTGACGTACGAACCCCAAGCCATGAATCTGGCTACTCAGTCGCCAGCGAAATTGGCCCCTGAAAATCGCATTAGATTTAGCCATATCACAAAAAAGGCCGGACGCTTTCGCGCCCGGCCCCTTAAACCCAACCTACAAACCCAGCCTTAGCTAAGCTTCGCGCGGCTCGCCCGCTTGCGCTCGTTCGCATCGAGGAACCGCTTGCGCAGCCGGATCGACTTCGGCGTCACTTCGACCATCTCGTCGTCGTCGATGTAGGCGATCGCCTGCTCGAGCGTCGCGCGCTTCGGCGGCGACAGGCGGACCTGGTCGTCCTTGCCGCCGCTCGCGCGGAAGTTGGTCAGCGCCTTGGTCTTCATCGGGTTGACTTCGAGATCGTCGGGCTTGGCGTTCTCGCCGACGATCATGCCCTCGTACAGCGCCTCGCCGTGGCCGACGAACAGGATGCCGCGCTCTTCGAGCGGACCGAGTGCGTAGTTATTGGCTTCGCCCGACCCGTTGGAGATCAGCACGCCGTTCTTGCGGCCTTCGATGTTGCCCTTGTGCGGGCCGTACTTCTCGAACAGCCGGTTCATGATGCCGGTGCCGCGCGTGTCCGACAAAAATTCACCATGGTAGCCGATCATGCCGCGCGACGGTGCGGAGAAGGTGATGCGCGTCTTGCCGCCGGTCGAGGGCCGCATGTCGGTCATCTCGGCCTTGCGCAGGTTCATCTTCTCGACGACCGTGCCCGAATATTCCTCGTCGACGTCGATGATGACGGTCTCGTACGGCTCGGTCTTGTTGCCCTGCTCGTCTTCGCTGAACAGCACGCGCGGGCGGCTGATGCCGAGCTCGAAGCCTTCGCGGCGCATCGTCTCGATCAGGACGCCGAGCTGAAGCTCGCCGCGGCCGGCGACTTCGAAGCTGTCCTTGTCCGAGGCTTCGGTCACCTTGACGGCGACGTTCGACTCGGCTTCGCGGAACAGCCGCTCGCGGATCATGCGGCTCGTCACCTTGGTGCCCTCGCGGCCCGCCATCGGCGAATCGTTGACGGCAAAGCGCATCGACAGCGTGGGCGGATCGATCGGCTGCGCGTGGAGCGGCTCGCTGACGCTGACGTCGGCGATCGTGTCGGCGACGGTCGCGATCGACAGGCCGGCGAGGCTGATGATGTCGCCAGCCTTGGCTTCGTCGACGGGAACGCGGTCGAGCCCGCGGAACGACATGATCTTCGATGCGCGGCCGGTCTCGACGATCTTGCCGTCGTTATCGAGCGCGTGGATCGGCTGGTTCAGCTTGACCACGCCCGAGTTGACGCGGCCGGTGAGGATGCGGCCGAGGAAGGGATCGCGATCGAGCAGCGTGACGAGGAAGGTGAAGGGCACGCCGGCGACTTCGACCTTCGGTGCGGGGACGTGCTTCACGATCGTCTCGAACATCGGGATCAGCGTGCCTTCGCGCGCGTCCATGTCGGTCGAGGCATAGCCGTTGCGGCCCGAGGCATAGAGCACGGGAAAATCGAGCTGCTCGTCGTTGGCGTCGAGCGACACGAAGAGGTCGAACACTTCGTCGAGCACTTCCTGGATGCGCGCGTCGTTACGATCGACCTTGTTGACGACGACGATCGGCTTGAGGCCGAGTGCGAGCGCCTTGCCGGTGACGAACTTGGTCTGCGGCATCGCGCCCTCCGACGAATCGACCAGCAGGACGACGCCGTCGACCATGCTCAGGATCCGCTCGACCTCGCCGCCGAAATCGGCGTGACCGGGGGTGTCGACGATGTTGATGCGGATGCTCTCGGATTCGCCCGGCGGGGTCCAGTCGACCGAAGTCGGCTTGGCGAGAATCGTGATGCCACGCTCTTTTTCGAGATCGTTCGAATCCATCGCACGCTCTTCGACGCGCTGGTTGTCGCGGAAGGTGCCGGACTGGCGGAACAGCTGGTCGACGAGGGTTGTCTTACCATGATCGACGTGTGCGATGATGGCCACATTGCGGAGGCTCATGAATATAGCTCGATGAAGTGAGGAATGATTGCGTTGGGCCCCTAGCGCAAATGGTGCGTCGCGGAAAGGGGGGGTGGTTTTTCGGGGGCGCTCGGGTGGAATGAGGCCGGGCGTAGCACGCGGGGCGCTTGCCGGCTTAAAGCGCATGCCCCCACGCCCCGTCACCCTCGCGAATGCGAGGGCGCCGCTTCTGCTGCTGGCTTTGGCAGAAGAAGCGGGATCCCCGCGTGCGCGGGGATGACGGGCGGTGGGCTAGTCTTGGATCAGAACTTGCCGGCGACTTCGACGCCGTAAACGCGCGGTTCGCCGCGGATGTAGGTCGGGATGCCGAAGCCGCCACCGGTGTTGCCCGCGTCGATCAGATACTTCTTGTCGAACGCGTTGCGGGCGAAGCCGCCGATCCGGTATTTCCCCTGCGCAATCTCGACGCCCGCGCGGACGTTGACGAGCGTGTAGCCGCCCTGGCTGATCGCCTCCGAGTTCGGCAGTTCGAAATACTGCTTGCTCTGATACGTCGCCGACGGCGTCGCATAGAAGGTCAGGTCGCCCGCCGGAACGCGCAGCGTCGCGCCGCCCGAGGCGCTGTATTTCGGCTGCAAGCGGAACTGGTCGCCGGCATAGACGCCGTACGACGCATTGTTGGCGATCTTGCCGTCGACATAGGCGAACGCGCCGAACACCTGCAGGAAGCGGCCGAGCTTGAGATTGCCCTCGAACTCGACACCCGGGTTTTTCGCCTTGCCGGCACTCTGCGTGGTGGTGACGCCGTTGTTCGTCACCGACACCTGGAAGCCGTTATACGCTTGATAGAACACGCCGAGCGATCCGGTGAACGGCCCGACCTTGCCCTTGATGCCGCCTTCGTAGTTCCACACGACTTCGTCGGGCACGACTTGCAGGTTCGGCACGACCACCCCGCCAACCGTCGTCGCGGCGAGCTGTACCACCGGCGAGCGACGACCCTTGCTGATCGTTGCGTACAGGTTGATCGAATCGCTGACGCGGTAGAGCGCGTTGAAGCGCGGCAGCACCGCGGTGAAGCTGCGCTGCGCGTTGAAGATCGTGCCGTTGGTGTTCGCGGTGCCGAGCAAGCTGCTGCGTACCCCGAGCGAGGCCAGGAGCGTCGAATTGGGCTGAACCGAACTGTAGCCCGACTTGCGCTGCTCGATCAGCAACCGCGCGCCAGCGGTCAGCTCGAGCCGCGGGGTCGGGATATAGGTGCCGTCGGCGAACACCGAATAGGTGTCGTTGGTGCCGTAATTGGTGAACACCGATTGATACGGAATCTGCGTCGCCGCGCCGCGCGTCAGCACCGCAGTCGCGCGCGCGGCGGTCACGGTGCCGTTCGGCGCGACACAGCCCGAAACGCCGCTTGCCGCGAGCGACGCGCGAACGCCGGCATAGGCCGCCGAGACCGAGCAGCCGAGATAGGTCCCCTCTTCGGTCGAGAAGGGCACGCGCTGGAGGTTGTTCTCGAAGAAGCCGTTCCAGCCGAACGAGGCGCGATATTTGTCGCCCGAGAAGTTGAAGCGGCCCTAATGGCTCCACTGGTCGCCGCGCGCATCCTCGGCGAATTCGAGATACCAGGCCGGACCGCCATCGGCATCGAACACTTCGTTGCTGTTGAACTTGCGATAGCCGTTGACGGTGGTGAAGGTGACACCCGGCGCCAGTTCCCAGGCGAGCGTGAAGTTGGCGTCATACACGTCGCGCTTGAGGCCGAGCTTGGCGGCGCCGAGCACCGAGGCGCTGTACGGCGAGCCCGACAGTTCGGCATAGCTGTAATCGCCGCCATTGCCACCGGTCGGCGCCAGGGCGCGCGAGCGGAACGCGGTGCCCGGGTTGCGCTGGCCGTCATAGGTCAGCACCAGGCTCGCGGTGATCGCATCGGTCGGGGTCCAGCGCAGCGAACCGCGAATGCCGCGCTGGTCCTGGCCGTTGAGATCGTCCTGGTCGATCTTGCCCTGATTCTGGTTGGCCACCTTGGGGTCGCCCGCGATATTGCGGACGAAGCCGTCATGATATTTGTACGCGAAGGCGAGCCGCCCCGAGAGCGTGTCGTTGCCGAGGTTGACGAAGCCCGACACCTGGCCGCGATGGTAATTGCCGTACGATCCCTGGAGCCCCGCCGAGGTCCCAGCATGCGGCTGTGCCGAGATCAAATTGACCGCGCCGACCGCCGAGGCAGTACCGAACAGCGTCGCCTGTGGTCCCTTGACGACTTCGATGCGCTCGAGATCGTACAGATCCTGATACGCACCGCGCGTCCGCGAGATGTCGATGCCGTTATAATAGATCGACACGCGCGCGCCCTACTGCGCCGAGCCGCTGTCCGAGGTGATCCCGCGGATCACGAAGCCGGGATTGTTGTCGCTCTGCTCCTGGATGCGCAGGCCGGGGATGTACATCGCGACTTCGGCGAGCGGATTGACGCCGAGCTCCTGCATCTTCGCGCCGGTCACCGCGGTGACGGTGATCGGCACGTCCTGAATCTTCTGCTCGCGCTTCTGCGCGGTGACGACGATGTCGCCGCCTTCTTCGGGCGCGCTCGGCTGGAGCGTAGATTGCGCAAGCGCGGCGGTGGAAGTGCAGCCGAGCAAAATGCCGGCAAACCCAAACGAGACGGAACGACGCATCACAGAACCCCTGTTTTTTTATCTTGCTGCAGCGCGGTACGGGCAAGCTGCGTCGGATTCGCGTCAATTTCGTTACGGTTGTGTTACGAGGTGCGTATTACCACAATGACACACTTGAACCGCAACGCGATCCCCTTCATCTAGGGGGCGATATTACCTGGAGGGAAGACATGGCGACCGCTGCCGACACCGACGCGACCGCGCTGGTCCTGACGCCGCCCGACCCCGTTCCCGTGGTCGCGCCCGAAAAGGCGATCGGCCTGGTGCCGGTCGACGACGCCGTCCGTACCCAATTGCAGACCAAGGTCGCAGGTTTCGTCGACGATCTGGTCGCGCAGGACGTCAACAGCCCCGAATTCGGCAAGCGCGTCGATGCGATCGCGGCGATGGGCCAGAAGGAAATCCGCGCCGCGGCCGACCAGTCGAACCGCTTTCTCGATCGCCCGGTCAAGGCGATGGACGGCGAGAGCGGCGTTGGCGCCGACCTCACCGAACTGCGCCGCACGATCGAGAAGCTCGATCCGTCGGTGAACAGCAAATTGCTCTCGGGCCGCGGCATGTTGAGCAAAGTGTTCGGCGGCGGGATCAACACCTATTTCGACAAATACCGCTCCTCGCAGTCGCACATCTCGGCGATCCTCAAGACGCTCGCGCGCGGCAAGGACGAGTTGCTGATGGACAATGCCGCGATCGACACCGAGCGCGCCAATCTGTGGGCGGCGATGGGCCGGCTCGAACAGATGATCGTGCTGTCGAAGGAAATGGACGCCCGGCTCGAGGACAAGGCCAACGACCTCGACCATAGCGACCCGGCCAAGGCCAAGGCGTTGCGGGAAAGCGCGCTGTTCTACGTCCGCCAGCGCACGCAGGACCTGCTGACGCAGATGGCCGTCACCGTGCAGGGCTATCTCGCGCTCGATCTGGTCAAGAAGAACAATGTCGAGCTGGTGAAGGGCGTCGATCGCGCCTCGACCACCACGGTCTCGGCTCTGCGCACCGCAGTCACGGTGGCGCAGGCGCTGGCGAACCAAAAGCTCGTGCTCGACCAGATCACCGCGCTCAACTCGACCACCGCCAATATCATCGATGCGACCGGCAAGCTGCTCAAGTCGCAGACCGCGACGATCCACGAACAGGCCGCCGCCGCGACGATCCCGGTCGAGACGCTGCAGCGCGCGTTCCAGAACATCTATGATACGATGGATGCGATCGACACGTTCAAGCTGAAGGCGCTCGATTCGATGAAGAGCACGGTCGGAACGCTGTCGAACGAAGTCGAGAAATCGAAGGGCTATATCGCGCGAGCGCAGGGCGCGATCGAGAATAAGGGCGCCGGGGGCGACGCGTTCAAGCTGGAGGCGCTGTAAGGCCATGACCGACGTCGACCGCCAGATCGCACGCGCCGGAGATTTGCTCGACCGCACCCGCGCCGAGCGCCAGGCGCTCACCGCTCGCCGCCGCCAGGGGGTGAGCGTTACACGCCGCCTCGCGCTGGCGGGCACGGCCGATCTCGCGATCATCGTCGCGGCGATCGCGGTCGGCTGGTTCGTGCCGATCGGCATGGGTGGCGCGCTGCTCGTCGCTGCGCTGCTCGCGGTGGTGACGGCGTTCCTGCTGTTCGCGACGCTGACGCCGGCGGTCCGCGTCGAGCAACTGACGCAAGTCCCGCTCAAGGCGCTGCCGGCCAAGACCGAACAGTGGCTCGACACGCAGCGCAAGCTGCTTCCCGCGCCTGCACAGACGCTGGTCGATGGCATCGGCGTGCGGCTCGAGACGCTGTCGCCGCAACTCGCGAGCCTCGACGAAGGCGAGCCCGTCGCGATCGAAGTGCGCAAGCTGATCGGCGAGCAGTTGCCCGAATTGCTCAAGGGCTATGCCAAGGTCCCGGCCCCGCTGCGCGGCGTCGCGCGCAACGGCAAGAGCCCCGACGCCCAGCTCGCCGACGCGCTCAGGCTGATCGATGAAGAGATCGGCCAGATGTCGGCGCAGATTGCGCAAGGCGATCTCGATTCGCTCGAAACGCGCGGGCGCTTCCTCGAAATCAAATATCGCGACGAGGTCTGACGCGCGGACCTAGCCGACGCTTCGGCGCCGCTCCGACGCGGCCGCATTCGGGTCCCGGCACCGGGATCCGCTCACTCCGGCAAAGCCAACCACGCTCGCGCCGGGGCGACCGCCAGGAACACGCGTAACCGCGGGTGAACCAGCGTGCGCTCCGCCTGCGCCTTGTTGAGCTGGCTTCCCACCACCACCGCGGTGCGGCCGGTGGTCATCGCCATGCCGCCCCGCATGATCTGCGTCAGCAAATCGGCGACATCCATCGCCTGGACGGGAAAATCGAGCGATTCGACACAGACGTCGAAATCGCTGCGGATCGCCTTGGCGGCCAGCACCTTGAGTCCGACTTCGCGCGCAAAGTCGGTAACGTCCTCGGGCTTCCAGAACCCGGCGACGCGCAAGGTGAGACAGTTGGCGTTTCGATCATAGTCTACGTGAAACATGGGCCCTCGATTGGCGGCCCCAACGCACCAGGCACACCGCACTGCGCGCGCCCTACGCCAGCGCGACGCGCACGCAAAGCCTGGCACGAAAACAGCGCTGCACGCTCCCGCATGATTGACAGCGTCCCACTCCTCCCGGATTACTCGACCAATACAGCGCACAGCGCGTCAAAGGGGGTCGCATGAAGCGTATCGGTTGGACCATGGTGGCGCTCGCCACGTTGCTCGCAAGCTGTGCAAGCGATGGCGAGCGCCCGGCGAGCGCATCGACCAAGCGGAGCAAGAGCGGCCCCGGCGCTGGCAAGGGCTATGCGCATGACCCCTTCCCCTCGACCTACAAGGCCTATCCCGGCACGCCGACGCTGGTCACGCATGTCACGATCTTCGACGGCGAAGGCGCGCGGATCGATGATGGCTCGGTGCTGTTCGCCGACGGCAAGATCGAGCGCGTCGGCCAGAGCATCGCCGCTCCTGCCGGTGCCACGGTGATCGACGGTACCGGCAAGACGCTCACCCCCGGCATCATCGATATCCACAGCCACCTCGGCGATTACCCTTCGCCCGCGGTCGAGGCCAATTCGGACGGCAACGAAGCGACCGGCCCGGTCACCGCCGACGTATGGGCCGAGCATAGCGTCTGGCCGCAGGATCCCGGCTTCAGCCGCGCGCTCGTCAATGGCGGCGTGACCACGCTGCAGATCCTGCCCGGCTCGGCCAATCTGATGGGCGGCCGATCGGTCGTCCTCAAGAACGTCTATGCGCGCACCGAGCAGGGGATGAAATTCCCCGGCGCGCCCTACGGCCTCAAGATGGCGTGCGGCGAGAATCCCAAGCGCGTCTATGGCAGCAAGGGGCGCGAACCCTCGACGCGGATGGGCAATATCGCGGTCGATCGCCAGACCTGGGCCAAGGCGGTCGAGTACAAGCGCAAATGGGACAAATACGAAAAGGACGGCGGCGATCCCCCCGGCCGCGACATCGCGATGGATACGCTCGCGGGCGTCCTCGGCGGCGAGATCCTCGTCCAGAACCATTGCTACCGCGCCGACGAAATGGCCATCGTCATGGATATGGCCAAGGAGTTTGGCTACCATGTCAGCGCGTTCCACCATGCGGTCGAGGCGTACAAGATCGCCGATCTGCTGAAGGAAAACGGCACTTGCGCGGCCGTGTGGTCCGACTGGTGGGGCTTCAAGATGGAGTCGTACGACGCGATCAGCGAAAACCTCGCGCTGCTCCAGGCAAACGGCGCGTGCGCGATGATCCACTCGGACGATCCCAATGGCATCCAGCGCTTGAACCAGGAAGTCGCCAAGGCGCTCGCCGCCGGTCGCCATGCCGGGATCGATATTTCCGACGCGGTGGCGTGGGAATGGCTGACCTATAACCCCGCCAAGGCGCTCGGCATCGCCGACAAGACCGGCAGCCTCAAGCCCGGCAAGATGGCCGATGTCGTGCTGTGGAACGGCAATCCGTTCAGCGTCTACACCCGCCCCGAAAAGGTGTGGATCGACGGCGCGTTGCTCTACGACGCCAACGATCCGAAACGCCGCCCCGTTTCCGATTTCGAACTCGGCCAGCCCGGTGCGGGAGATACCAAGTGAAGCGCCTCCTGCTCCTCAGCGCGGCCTTCCTCGCCGCGCCCGCCGCGGCGCAAAGCGTCGCGATCACCAACGCCAAGCTCGTCATCGGCGATGGCTCCGCACCGATCGAGGGCGGCACCGTGATCGTCCGCGACGGCCGCGTCGTCGCTGCGGGCCGCTCGATTGCGGTACCCACTGGGACCGCCACGGTCGATGCCGGCGGACGCTGGGTCACGCCGGGGATCGTTGCAGGCTTCACGCGGATGGGGATCGTCGAATCCGACGGAGTCGAGGAAACCAATGACACCGCCGCGCGCGGCAGCCCGTTCCACGCGGCGATCGATGTCGCCCCTGCGGTCAACCCGGCGACCTCCTCGATCCCGCTCAACCGCGCCGAAGGCATCACCCGCGCGATCGTCGCGCCCGACACTGACGGGTCGATCTTCGCCGGCCTGGGCGCAGTGATCGATCTCGGCACGGACCGATCGCCGATCACCAAGCCGCGCGCCTTCCAGTTCATGGAATATGGCGGCGGCGGGTCGCGTCGCGGCAACAGCCGCCCGGCGATGGTCGCGATGTTCCGCAACGCGCTGGCGCAAGTGAAGGACTATGTCCGCGCGCCTGCCGCCTATTCCGATCAGGGCAAGGATGCGTTGCTGACGCGCGCCGATGCGGCCGCGCTGGTCCCCGTCGCGTCGGGGGCGATGCCGCTGCTCGTCCATGTCGAGCGCGCCTCGGACATGCTCGCGCTGATCGATTTGAAACGCGACTATCCTGCGCTCAAACTCGTCTTCGTCGGCGCAGCGGAAGGCTGGCTCGTCGCCAACCAGATCGCCGCTGCGCGCATCCCCGTCATCGCCTCGGCACTCACCGATTTGCCCGCATCGTTCGATCAGCTCGGCGCGACGCAGTCGAATGTCGGGCGGTTGAAGGCGGCGGGCGTGCTCGTCGGGATCGGCACGATCAATGACGACGAGGCGCGCCAGGCGCGGCTCGAAAAGCAATATGCCGGCAACCTCGTCGCGCTGACCAAGGTGCCGGGCGCGACCGGCCTCGACTGGAACGCCGCGTTCGCCGCGATCAGCTCGGCACCGGCCGAGGCGATCGGCATGGGCGACGAGATCGGCTCGCTACGCGCCGGACGACGCGGCGACGTGGTGATCTGGGACGGCGATCCGCTCGAGCTCGGCAGTGCGGTGGCGGCGGTCTATATCGACGGCGTCAAGCAACCGCTGCGGACGCGACAGGATGCGCTGCGCGAGCGCTACAGGGTGCCGCAAGAAGGTACGCTGCCCAAGGCGTATGAGCGCTAACGGAGCTCAACGCTCTATTTAAACAAGCCATGCTTCGAACGTAGGTATATTACTGATAATAAGAGGTTTTATACCCTGATCCGTTGATTTTTCATCCGAATCGGCCCAATTTCACAACGGGGCGTGAGGGGAAATGCGATGGGGGTTCTGGCCAACCAAGTCGTGGCGAAGTTCGCCCCGAACGCGAAGCCCGGCTATGTCGCCGCTTTTGCAGACCCCGCCGGTCTGCTGGCGGCGGCGGGGATCACCACCCCGCTGCGGCTCGCGCATTTCATGGCGCAAGCGCTGCACGAGACCGGGGGGTTGACGATCCTCGTCGAAAGCGGCCGCTATTCGGCCAAGAACCTTGGCGCGATGTGGGACTCGGGCAATTGGCACCGCTATTTCCCCGATCGCGCCGCCTGCGTCGCGATGGCCGAGCAATGCGCGATCGATGGCGGCATCGCGCTGTTCAGCCTGGTGTACGGGAACCGCATGGGGAATGGCCCGCGCGAAACGCAGGACGGCTGGCGCTATCGCGGGCGCGGTGTGCTTCAGACCACCGGCCGCGACGCCTATGCGCGCTTCGGCGCGCGCTGCCACGTCGATTTCGAGGGCCACCCCGATCTGGTGGTCGATGCAGCGCATGCGCTCAAGCCCGCCTTGCTCGAATGGAGCGCCAAGCATCTGAATGCCGCGGCGGACAATAATGACATCGAGACGGTCACGCTCGGCATCAATGGCGGGATGATCGGCATGGCGCAGCGGCGCGCGTGGTTCGCGCGGATCTGGCCGTTCATCATCGGCGCGGCGCCGCTCGAACACAGCACCGAATGGAAGGTGCAGAGCGCGCTGGTCGCAGCGGGCTATCATCTTGGCCTGCCCGACGGCGTGGTCGGGCCGGCGACGCGGCTCGCGATCCTCGCCTATCGCGCCGCCAAGGGGCTTGCCCCCTCCCCGCAGGTCACGCCCGATCTGGTGCACGCGCTGGGCATCTAGCGCTCGCCGATCCGCACCGCGGCGCGCGGCGCAGCACAGTTGAACGGGGGAGATCGGGATGGACATGGAACGTTTCTGGCGGTGGGTACGCGGCGACGTTCCTCCGGTGCGCGCGTGCGATCAGGCCGTGGCGCGTCAAGCCTATGCCGATTATCTCAACGCGCAGATCGTCGGCTTCGCACCGACCAATGCCGACGTTCTGCTGAAGAAGCTGACCACGTCGAGCGACGCCGACTCCCCTTGCATGACCGCGCCCTTTCCAGAGCTGATGGGTGTCGAGACCAAGCTGGTCGAAGCGATTAGCGACGATCTGATCGACCGCACCTATTGGATCGTGCGCGAACGCTTCAATCGCGTCGTCGGTCCGGCGGCGATCGCGCAGCATCTCGCTTGGTCGCCGGCGGCGCTGGCCGAGCCTGCCAAGGCGCCGGTCGCTGAAACCATTCCATCCCGGGATACGCTATCACCCGCTGTCAGCGACGACCCTGCCACCGTCGACCCCGATGCGCTTGCCAGCGATGCCGGCGACCGCGAGGCGGCGCTCCGGCGCGACCAATCGGCCGAGATCGCAGCGCACGAAGCACAAGGCGGCGCGGCCGATGCCGCGACGTCCGACGACACGGCGCAGGCACCAGCATCCGACGTCGCCCAGCAGGAGAAACCCTGATGCCCGATCCCAGCCCCAGCGAGATCGCGCTCAAACGTCGCGACATGCAGGCGATGCTCAGCTTCATCCAGGGCGCGCGGATCGTCAGCATGGCGCGCGAAACCGCGGTGAGCCAGATTCAGGCTTGGCTGCTCGGGCGCTTTTGGTGGAGCTTGGTTAGCACGGCGATCGCGATCACGACCATCTGCGCCGCGAGCGCGCTGTGGACCGCGATCGCGGCAAATCGGGGGTTCCTGTGCGGCATCGTCTTGCTGTTGCTGATAGCGCGCGTCGGCGCTCTGATCAGCATCGGGCGCCGCATCAAGGACGAGGATATCGGGCAAAGCGTCGGCGCCGATGCGATCTATGCGCTGGCGACGCTCGGATCGGGGATCAACGGACTCGCGATCGCATTGATGTCGTCGAATGCGTTCGGCCTCGTCATGTATGCGCTGTTCGCGTCGGGACTGCCCTCGACAGTCGGCCTTACGGGTGGGATCGCTCCAACCTTCCGGCTAACGCTCGAGGCGCTGCGCACCAAGATGCACGTCGATCAAGCTGCCGCAGACGATCAGCAACAGCGGGCACGCGCGTGCGGTGCAACGCTTGGCAACCCGCCTGCCCCAGAAGAGAAGGCTGCACAGACGGCCGCTGCAGCGACGACCAGCAGCGTCGAACCGCCCGCCGAAAATGCCGCGGAAAGCAACGCCACCACCGCCGATGGTGACAGCGCCGCGCCTGATAACGCGGCGGCATCCCCCACGCCAACGCCTGCTGTGTCTGCTACGCCCGACCCGGCCGCGGACTGCGCGCGCCAGAAGCGTTTGGCCGACCTTTCAACCATCGACGCGCGCAGTTCCGAAAATGCCTATCTCACCGCCAGCGCAATGCCGCCCCGTACGGGCAGCAATGGTGATGCCGGCCAGCAACCGATCCTGAGCGCGCTGAAAAATGGCCTCGGCCTCGCCGAGCAATCCGATCTGTTCAAGCTGTTCATCTGGGCGTTCATCGCGGGGTTTGCCGAGACGCTCGTCCCCGACATGCTCGATGCGCTTGCCAAGCGCGGCGAGAAGAGCAAGGAGAAGAGCTGACTCGGCAGGCATTCCGACCCTGATCTTGACGGATCGCGGGTTGCTCGCTATATGCGCCCCATCGAAGCGTCATGCAGCGTGATGGGTCCTTGATAGGTCCGGCTCCGCCTCGGTCGTTACCACAACGGACCTCCCTTTTCACGCGGGGTGTCACATCTCCCCCCCGCCATTCGCGCGTCGATAATGCGCGTCCATGGCCTATGCAATGGACTAAAATACCCATGACTTTCGCTCAACTCGGCCTTGCCGAGCCGCTCGTCCGCGCGCTCGAAGCCAAAGGCTATACCACCCCCACCCCGATCCAGAAGCAGTCGATCCCGATCCTGCTCCAGGGCGGCGATCTGCTCGGCATCGCGCAGACCGGCACCGGCAAGACCGCAGCCTTCGTGCTGCCGTCGATCCAGCATCTGGTGAACAACGAAAAGCGCGTCCTGCCGACGCATTGCCGCATGCTCGTGCTCGCCCCGACGCGCGAACTCGCCAGCCAGATCGCCGAGAGCGCGCGTGACTACGGCAAGTTCTCGAAGATGTCGGTCGCGACCGTGTTCGGCGGCACCAGCATCAACAAGAACCGCCAGGACATGGCGCGCGGCGTCGACATCCTCGTCGCCACGCCGGGCCGTCTGCTCGACCTGATCGAGCAGCGTTTCGTCAGCCTCGCGATGCTCGAGATCCTCGTGCTCGACGAAGCCGACCAGATGCTCGACCTCGGCTTCATCCACGCGCTGCGTAAGATCGTCCGCATGCTGCCGAAACAGCGCCAGACGCTGTTCTTCTCGGCGACGATGCCGAACGCGATCCGCGAGCTCGCCAACCAGTTCCTCAACGATCCGCAGACCGTCAAGGTCGCGCCGACGTCGAGCACGGCCGAGCGCGTCGACCAGTTCGTCACCTTCCTCAACCAGGGCGAGAAGCAGGCGCTGCTGACGATCCTGCTGCGCGACGAGAAGGTCGAGCGCGCGCTCGTCTTCACGCGCACCAAGCATGGCGCCGACCGTGTCGTGAAGCTGCTCGCCGCCAATGGCGTGGATTCGAACGCCATTCATGGCAACAAGAGCCAGCCACAGCGCGAGCGCGCGCTCGCCGAGTTCAAGTCGGGCAAGGCCAAGGTTCTGGTCGCGACCGACATCGCTGCACGCGGGATCGACGTTTCGGGCGTTTCGCACGTCTTCAACTTCGAACTGCCCAACGTTCCCGAACAGTATGTCCACCGCATCGGCCGCACCGCGCGCGCCGGCGCATCGGGCACCGCGATCAGCTTCGTGGCGGATGATGAGCGGACGTACCTGCGCGACATCGAGAAGCTGACCAAGGTCAAGCCCGAGATGATGCAGCTCCCCGAAGGCTTCACCGCCGAGGCGGCACGGATCAAGGCGGCGCGTCCGGCCGGTTCCGACACGTTCGAGCGTCGTGATGACTCGGGTCGTCACCGTGCGCCGCCCAAGGCGACGCATTCGGCGCGTCCGACCGGGGATCGCGCAGCGGGTGCCGGTCGCCCGATGGGCGCGCGTCCCGAGGGTGCTGGTCGTCCGGCTGGTGCCGGGCGTCCGGCCGGCGGTGGCCGTCCCGGTGGCCAGGGTCGCCCCGGCGGCCAGGGCCGTCCCGGTGGCGGTCGTCCCGGTGGCGCCGGTGGGCGCTCGGGTGCCGGTGGTGGCGGCGGCCGTCGTTCGCCAGCCGCGGGCTGAACTTCTTAATCCTCCCCGGTACGGGGAGGGGGACCACCAGCCTCCTTCAGGCTGGTGGTGGAGGGGGCCCTCCACGAGCGTAACGCTAGCGGCACGCCCCCTCCACCATTTTGCCGAAGAGGCAAAATGGTCCCCCTCCCCGCAAAGCGGGGAGGATCAAGGGTGCAGCGTCAGCCACTCGTCTTCCGGAGCCCGTGCACTGCGTAAGCGGTTCGCGGGCTCTGTCGTATCTTCCACCCCGATCGCCATGCCGCAGAACAGCATCCGTTCGGCCGGCAGCGCGATCGCCTCCCCCACCGTCTCGGGATACATCGCCCAGCATTCCTGCGCGCAACTTCCCAGCCCCGCCTCGACCGCAAGCAGCATGACGTTCTGCAGATACATGCCGAGATCGGCCCATTGCGGCGGCCCCATCCGCCGGTCGACGCTACAGAACAAAGCTGCGGGCGCCCCGAAAAATTGGAAGTTGCGCGCGAACCACAGCCGCCGCGCCGCCTTGTCCTCGCGCGGGATGCCGATCTCGCGATACATCGCCTCGCCAACCGCAAAGCGCCGGTCGCGATACGGCGCGACGAGTTCGCTCGGATAGATATCATACGCCGCCGTCTCGGGCTGGCCCCATTGGATCTTGTGCAGCACCGCTGCCTTCAGCCGTTCCAGCGGCGCGCCGGTCAGCACGTCGACATGCCACGGCTGGAGGTTGCCGCCGGTTGCTGCGCGTGCCGCCTTGGTGACGATGCCGTGGAGCACCGCCGGGTCGACCGGATCGCTCAGGAAACCGCGTACCGATCGGCGCGCTGCAATCGCTTCGCTCACATCCATATGCCTGGCCTTTCGATCATCGGGTACGTCGTTCCACCTTGCCCAAGCGCCTGGAGTACGGCAATAGAGGTTGCAAACAGAAACCGATTATGGAGAGTCGAGCATGGCCGAAGCCTATATCGTTGATGCAGTGCGCACCGCAGGCGGCAAGCGCGGCGGGAAACTCGCTGGCTGGCACCCCGTCGACATGGCGGCATCGGTGCTCGATGCGATCGTCGAGCGCACCGGGATCGACGGCGCCGCGGTCGATGACGTGATCATGGGCTGCGTCATGCAGGGCGGACAGCAGGCCGGACAAGTCGGCCGCAACGCCGTGCTCGCCGCCAAGAACCTGCCCGACAGCGTGCCCGCCGTGTCGATCGACCGGCAGTGCGGATCGTCGCAGCAGGCGCTGCAGTTCGCCGCGCAGGCGGTGATGTCGGGAACGCAAGACATCGTCATCGCCGCGGGCGTCGAGAGCATGACGCGCGTGCCGATGGGCACCACCGCGACGCTGTTCATGAAAGAGGGCCTGGGCAACTACAAGTCGCCGCGGCTCGAGGAGAAATACCCCGGCATCATGTTCAGCCAGTTCATGGGCGCCGAGATGATCGTCAAGAAGCACGGCTTCGACCGCGCGATGCTCGACGCCTTCGCGCTCGAGAGCCATCGTCGTGCGCAGGCGGCGACCGAGCGCGGCGACTTTGCCGACGAGATCATCGCGCTCGAGATCGAGACGCCCGAGGGGATTGTCCAGCACAGCACCGACGAGGGCATCCGCTATGGCGCGACCTTGGAGAGCATCGGTTCGGTCAAATTGCTCCAGGAAGGCGGCAGCATCAGCGCGGCCAATGCCAGCCAGATCTGCGACGGCGCCTCCGCGGTGATGATCGTCAGCGAGGCGGCGCTCAAGGCGCACAACCTCACGCCGATCGCGCGGATCGTCAACTTGACCGTGACGGGCGGCGACCCCGTCATCATGCTCGAGGAGCCGCTGTTCGCGACCGACCGCGCGCTGCAGCGCTCTGGCATGAAGATCAAGGAGATCGACCTGTATGAGGTCAACGAGGCGTTCGCGCCCGTCCCGCTCGCCTGGCTGAAGCATACCGGTGGCGATCCGGCGAAGCTCAACGTCAATGGCGGCGCGATCGCGCTGGGGCATCCGCTAGGCGCTTCGGGGACGAAGCTGATGGCGACTTTGGTGCACGCGCTGCAGAAATCGGGCGGGCGGTACGGCCTGCAGACGATGTGCGAAGGCGGCGGCGTCGCTAACGTGACAATCATCGAACGGGTCTGATCCCCGTTGCCCCGGCGGAGGCCGGGGCCGTCCCGTTGCGACGCGCAACGGCGGCACCGCACCCAACATAGCGGCCCCGGCCTCCGCCGGGGCGACGAATTTAGGGGGACCTCACATGAAACTCGACACCACCACCGCCGCGGTTGTCACCGGCGGCGCATCGGGCCTCGGCGCCGCCACCGCACGCGCGCTCGCCGCCAAGGGCGTCAAGGTCGCGATCTTCGATCTGCAAGCCGAAAAAGGCGAGGCGCTCGCTGCCGAGATCGGTGGCGTGTTCTGCGAAGTGAACGTGACGTCGGATGAGTCGGTCGACGCCGGCTTCGCCAAGGCGCGCGCGGCCAACGGCCAGGAAGCCGTGCTCGTCTGCTGCGCGGGGACCGGCAATGCGGTCAAGACCGCGAGCCGCTCGAAGGAAGACGGCAGCATCAAGCATTTCCCGCTCGCCGCGTTCGACTGGCTCATTCAGATCAACCTGATCGGCACCTTCCGCTGCGTCGCTAAATCGGCGGCGGGGATGCTGACGCTGACGCCCGGCGACGACGGCGAGCGCGGCGCGATCGTGATGACCGCGAGCGTCGCCGCCGAGGACGGCCAGATCGGCCAGGCGGCCTATTCCGCGTCGAAGGGCGGCGTCGTCGGCATGACGCTGCCGATCGCGCGCGACCTGATGGGCGAAGGCATCCGCATCAACACGATCCTGCCGGGGATCTTCGAGACCCCGCTGATGCAGGGCGCGCCGCAGGCGGTGAAGGACAATCTCGCGGCGAGCGTCCCCTTCCCCAAGCGGCTGGGCATTCCCACGGAATATGCGCATCTCGCGCTGACGATGCTCGAGAACAGCTATTTCAACGGCGAGGACGTCCGCCTCGACGGCGCGATCCGCATGGCGCCGCGCTGACGTAAACTCCCCTCCCCTTCAGGGGAGGGGAGTTTACGCTGTCTCTTATACAC
>NZ_JASJVC010000045.1:0-28837 GCF_035019905.1 Sphingomonas sp. 10B4
AACCCCTGAATCAATGACTTGGGCTGGCGTCAAGCTAACCCGCTGATACCACTCAACTTAGTTTCGGATCGGGCTCTCAATGATAAATTCTTTTGGACGTAGCGCGCTGACGAAGCCTGGGCCTGCCGCATCGGCATACCCATGATGGTTCACCACGGCCACTTCGACGGGGCCGGCGGCCTGCGCCACGGGTGTTTCGATATCGCGCCAGGGTTCCGCGCCATAATTGTTGAAGTTTGAAAGATCTCCACCCGTGTAATAATCGAACTTGCCGTAGCTCACCTTGAGCGCGAGCGAGCACATATTTTCGGTCGGATAATCGTCAGACTTCAACGATGCCAAATCTGGAAAATGTTTTTGGGTTTCCGTACCGGCGCCGGTCCAGACCTCACCGTTCGCGGCGAGGTTCCGCACGTGAAAGCCTTGATAGTCCGGGGCATTGCGGAGCATGTTAATTTGGCTGTCACTTCCTGGCTTGAAGCGCTCAACCGTTTTGCCAATCGTCGCCTGGTACTTCAGGAAAGCGATGTAGTTCAGCGCACTTACATTCGTCTGGGGGGCGGGATAGGCATAGGTCGGGGCGTCACGATCAATGAAGCGCCGGATCGGCACGATCTCTTCTACGTCCGACACCCCGGTTAACCGGTAGGTCTTGTCTGGCCCGAATGGCAGGCCGGGATACACCATTCCCATATGATCGTCGTGAAGATGTGTGAGGATGAAATAGTCGATTTCCTGTCGGCCTGCGGCTCTCAGATGGCGCTTCGCGTAACGTCCGAGCCACTCACCCGCTCGTCGGGAGCCGTTTGGCTTCGGTGAGATCATGTAAAGCGGATCGCTATTGTTGGCGCCGGCGTCGACCATCGCAGTGGTGCCGTCAGGGAATATCAAGAGAGCGCAATTGCCCCGACCGGTTGAGATGTGATGGATGTCGAGCATCCCCGGCTGCCACATCGGCAGCACAGGGCCGAGCGGCGATGCGGCGTCGACGACGCCAGGGACAAACGCTGCGGAAGCCCCGCCACCGATCATCGCTAGGACCGAGCGCCGGTTCAGGTTGGCGCCTTTTTTGATGAGCATAATTCTCTCCTCTTCGATGGCGCCGGTTAGCGCTTGGCTTGATCCGCCGCGATCATCGCATTGGAGTCCCAGCTACACGAGGATGGAACAGCGCCGAGCGCGCGACGACTGACATCCGTCCAGGAGCAGCGCTTCTCGCTTGCACATCCGTCGAATTTAAGCGGAACACGCTTCACTTTGTCCGCCACGCCAGCACGCATGTCGGCGAGCGTCTGGTAATAGACCGTTGCCGAAATGCGGCGCCGCCCTTCACTATCGGCCGGCGAGGCGCGGAGTACGAGAGCCGTCGCGGGCCCCGTGCTATCGGGTTGGCCGGGCAGGGCCCAATGCAAGCCGAACACCGCTTTCAAGCCGGCCAAATCCGTGTCGTGACCAACGATCGTCGCCACCTGCGCCTCGGCCGGTAACGGGGAACGAGGATCGGCGTGTCCGTCAAGGAACGCAACGATCGCCTGGGTCAGGCTCGACGTTCGCGCGCCCGCCGCAGGAAGACGCTCGAATTGTTGCTCTACCTGACGCTCGTGATGCGGCATCTCATTGAAAACAGTCTGGCGCTCCGTGGCGCCGTCGGTCTGGAATGACAGTCCCTGTGCATAAGCGAGGTAACGTGCCGCCGCGATCCTTGAGCGGCGATCTTCCTGCATGGAGGGAGATGGCGAGTTGGCCGGAAGCGGACACTTCCCTGCGCGCGTCGCGTCGAACAGGGGATCGGAGACGGTCTTGTCACCGTGTTGCGATGCATCGCTGCACCGACCTAGGCCGTCCGCGACGATTTTGCCGCTCAGGATCGTCCGACCGTCGCGTGCATCGGCCCAGACAGTTCCTCTACGCATGCAGGGCTGACCGACCCGCGAAGTGTCGAAGACATCCCGACCAACCGATTGGGCCATCCCCCTCAATAGGGCCATGCCCCGCGGCGTGAGGTCTCCGGCGGCGACCGGCCAGAGGGGAAACGCCCTCCCCGCGAGTGTCGCCAGTTCCGCTGGCGACTCGATAGGTGAGCGCAGGCCGTGACGCATCACGATCACGATACGCTCCTGATCCGCAGGGACGTGTTTCGCGGGTGGCGATGACGCGCCGGCAAGAGCGAAAAGGACGGCCGGGAGGAGCGGCCAGCATGTGCGATATCTGTGATACATTCTATATTGAAACATAATCGGGGGCGCGAGGCAATTGACTCTTTCGGCCATTTTCGTCATTCGCATGTCACATATTGCCGATAGAGCAATGAATAAATTCTTTTTAGACAATTAAAAGGGGAGGTCTGATGCGCCGTTCAGCCGATACGTTTATGCCGCTTGCCGTTTCATTGATTTCGCTGCTCGCATCATCCGCAGCGTTCGCCCAGGACCAGGTTCCCGCCACGCAGCCTTCCGACGCCCCCGCCGCTTCGGCTCAGGCGTCAGCGCCGCAAGCTACCGCCGCGCCGGCTGATGAGACGGAGGGCAAGGCCGCCGATATCGTCGTCACGGGCACGTCGCGGAGGACCACGTTGCTGCGCACGCCTTATTCGATCACCACATTCGACAGGGCCGAGATCGATCGACGCGCACCCAGCAGCCTTGCGGACTTGATCCGCGCCGTACCAGGCATCTCCGCAGAGCCGTCGGGAAGCGCTGGTGGCGGTGAAAACTTCTTTGTGCGCGGTATGCCGGCTGGTGGCACCTATCTCACAGCGATCCAGATGGATGGCCTCGCGCCGCTCGACGAGCCCCAGGAATCCTATGTGAACACCGACCAGTTCACGCGGCTCGACCTTATGACCGAGCGCGTCGAAACGGTGGTGGGCGGTACGTCGCCGATTTACGCGACGAACGCGGTCGGCGCCACGATCAACTCGATTACCCGGCTCGGAACGGCGACCCCGGGGGGCATGGTCCGCGGCACGCTGGGATCGCACAGCCTGCGGCGCATCGATGCTTACCAGACGGGAGCCGTGAACGACCGGCTGCTGTTCAGCGTCGGCGGTTTCTACCGAACCGATGATGGACAACGCGAGCCGGGTTACACCGCAGACAAGGGCGGGCAGGTCACCGGCACCCTTTCCGCGCTGTTCGCCAATGGTCGGATCGATTTCATCGGCAAGTATACGAATGATCGGGATGCTTTCTACACGGCCATTCCGCTCCTCAATCCAACGACCGGGGCGTCGCTGTCCCAATATCTCGATCCGAACTATGGCACACTCGCCTCGAACGACTTCCGCAATGTGACGCTGCGTAGCTTCTACGGCACCGATGCCCGCAAACGGAATGTCGATCTCGCCGACGGCATTCATACCGACATGGCGCGCTTCAACATCAACGCCGCCTTCGACTTTGGCGACTGGCACGTGAGCGACAAGTTCGGCTTTGCCGACGGCACAATCGATTTCAACGCGATCTTCTCGGGCGCTTCGCCGACCAGTGCCGCAGCCTACTTGAACAGCAAGCTCGCCCAAGCGCGCGCCGGTTTCGGCGCCAATGTCGCTCGCCTCGGATATGTGTACGCCAACGGCAGCAACGCCGGCAGCGTGTATGACGGTTCGAGCGGCAGCGGCCTCGTCATCGAGAACGGTTTGCAAGCAATCCATACGAAGGTCCGCACCTACACCGACGATCTTCGCGTCAACCGTTCCTTCGAGACCGGCGCGATCGGCAAGATCGACTTCACGGGCGGCCTGGAGTTCCAGGTGTTCCACTTCTTGCAGGATCGCAGCATCAACACGATCCTGACCAATGTTCAGGACCAGCCGCGCGCGCTCGATGTCGCCGCCTATGACGCGGCCGGCAATCTGCTCGGCACCGTCACGGAAGACGGCTTCGTCCGGTACAATTCCGGCCTCGCCCATGGCACGTCGGATGGCCACTATATCTCGCCTTATGGCGCGTTCACTTGGCATCCGGTCGAGGCGCTGGCGATTGATGGCGGCATCCGTCATACCTGGATGAATAATGACGGCGAGAACTGGACGACAGCGAACGGCGTCATCTCGACCCCCGGTTCGCTCGCCGGCCAGGTCGTGGGCGGTTACACGGGCGCCACGACGATCAAGAAGGACCGGTTCGAGGCGACCTCCTGGACCGCCGGCTTGCAATATACGATCAGTCCCGCAGCGCAGGTGTTCGGCCGCTACACCAATGCTGTTCGGCTGCCGCGATTGCAGAACGCTTTCCTTCTGCAGAACAACCCCGTCAACAAGATCAAGCTCGCCGAAGGTGGTGTGAAGGTCGGACGTGGTGCCAATTTCGTCACCGCGACGGCCTTCTATAGCAAATACTCCCCGCTCACCGGCAACGTGATCGTGCTGAATTCCGCGACGAACACCTACGTCGTGGCCACGACCCGCGGCGTCACCGAAACCGTGGGCGGCGAGTTCGCGGCGAGCGTTCAGCCGGTCCGCTGGTTCGGCTTCACGGGCAACCTCACGGTCCAGAACCCGAAGCAGAAGAGCCTTACCTTCACCGGCATCACCGCGTCGGTCCCATCGGGCAACCTGATCGTTGCCCGCGAGCCCAAGATTCTCATCAACGCCACCCCGACCTTGTACGGAGATGCTTTCGGCATTCCGGCCGAATTGTCGCTGCTGATGTTCTATGTCGGCGATCGTTACGTCGACGCCGCGAACACGACCAAGCTGCCCCACTATTTCACGCTTGGGGCCAATGTCCGTGCCAACATCACCGACAGGGTGGAACTGCTCTTCAGTGCCAGTAACCTGACTAACAAGGTTGGTCTCACCGAGGGCAATCCGCGGATCGACACGGTCAGCGGTCAGGGCGGGGATATCGGCTATGCCCGTCCGATCTTCGGCCGAGCAGTGCAGGCGTCGCTCAGCTACAAATGGTAAAATCACGGGCGGCCGACAATATCGCGGCCGCCCATCTTCACTGGACACACCGTCATGAGAATGCCCGCTGGCACTGTAATAGCGCTGGGGCTGCTGTGCAGCCCCGCAGTAGCGAAGCCTCAGGTCGCTCCCGTCGTCATGATTTCGATCGATGGGTTCCGGGCAGAGGATCTCGCTCATCCCGATGAAGCGGGCATCCATGTGCCCCGGCTTCAGGCGCTGGCTGAGGACGGCGTAGAAGCCCGCGCGGTCATCAACGTCGCTCCGACGCTGACCTACCCCAATCACACCACACTCATGACGGGTGTCGCGCCGGCTGTGCACGGGATTATAGCGAACCAGCGTTTCGATCCGGAGGGCGTCCTGCGCAACTCGGTCTACTGGTACGCGCGCGAGATTGCCGTGCCCACTTTGTGGGATGCGGTCCATCGCTCGGGGGGCAAGGTCGCCAATGTTTACTGGCCTGTCGCGGTTGGGTCGCGATCGATCGACATCAACTTCCCTGAACTCTGGGCCGGCGGGCAATCCAAGGATTGGCCGCTGATCGCGGCGGTGTCCAACGTGGAAGCGCTCGACCCGGCCGATCGCCACGCACCCCGCGCCGCGCTGGAACGCCTGATCGCGCCGACCACAGCCGGCGATTCTGCTCGGGTCGATCTTGCTCTCTCGCTGTTCGCGCACGAACACCCAAGCCTTCTGACTGTCCATCTTGTGAGTCTCGACGAGACCCAACACCACCTCGGCATCCGATCGAACGAGAAGCGCCGTGCCATTGATGCGCTCGATACCATGGTTGGACGTTTGATCGACGGCGCCCGCGCTGTCGATCGCACCGTGCGTTTCGTCATCGTCTCAGACCATGGGCAGGTGCCGCTCTCATACGAGGTGAACCTCGGGACGCTACTCACTGGTGCCGGGCTCACCACCACAGGCTCCGGTTGGCGCGCGGCAATCTGGAACGTGGACTCCGCCTATCTTGTGATACGGACTGGCGACAAGGCAGCACAAGCGGCCGCGATGCAGGCCCTCACCCGCTATGCGGCCAACTCTAGCAGCGCGATCGACCGGATCGTGCCGATGGATCGGCCGATCCCGGACCGTGCTGACGGCCACATCGCGGCGATGGTCTTTTTTAAGGCAGGTTACGCAGCCGGCAACACTACAACCGGGCCGCTCATCACGCCCGCCAAGAACAGAGGCCAGCACGGCGGTTCGCCTGACGACCCGGGGCTGCGCTCCATGTTCATCGCCCAGGGTGCCGGCGTACCGAAGCGAGGCTCTCTCGGCATCGTCGACATGCGCGCGATCGCACCCACCGTCGCCAAAATGCTGGACGTTCCGATGCCGTCAGCGCCCGAGGCACCATTGTTCTGATATCAAACAGTGCTGGTTGATCCATTTCTCGCGCGGAGTGCCGCGAATGTCCCGATGGCCGCCATGGCTGCCATGGCCACGAAGCTCTGCCTCCCAAGCGCTTGTAACAAGAAGCCAGATACAGCGAGCGACAGGGCTGGGATCAGGCCCGTCTGAATGCCCTGATTCATGCCCACCGCACGTGCCTGGGTGTGTCCCGACACCCGGTCACGGATAAGCGCCAGCGTGCCGACGAGGGATGCTCCAAAGCTGAAAGACTGAAGCGTCTGTGCAACAACCAGAAGCGGCAGCGACGCGGTGTTTGCGATGAGGAGCCAGCGGATAACCGCGCCACCGCCGCCAAGCAGCAAGAGCGCGCGAGGCCAATCCTTGATGGTACGGCAAAGCCAGGGCGCGATCATGAAGAAGCCGACCTCTGATGCCGCCGCGACACCCCATAACAGCCCGATCGCGAGAGGGCTGAGGCCCTGCTGCGCCCAAAGGATCGGTGTCAGCGAGTAGAGCCCGTTGCTCGCCTGGATCATGAATGCAGCGATGCCAAGCCAGCGCGTAGAGGCACGATCCGAAGGAGGGGTTGGCGCTGTCACATCCGATAGTGTGATGCTTAGCCGATCATGAAAGCCGTAATTGATCGCGAGGCCAGACACGATCATGAGCGCCACGCCGGCGAGCATCAGACCGTTAATCGCGCCGGTTCCGGAAGGAAGGCCGCAAATAATCGCGGTGAAGGCGAACGCCGCCGAGCCTGCGGCCCGACGGCTCCCATAGCTCGTCGGGTCGAGCCGTGATGCCGATCGGGTCGACGACAGCCAATCGAGCTGCGCCATCAGCGTCGCAATCAGAGCCGGTGCAATCAGCTCGACGCCCAGCCATCCGGCGTTGCCGAGTTTTATCAGCGGGAGCAAAAGCGACAGTGCCGTAGCCGCGCTGAGTAAGATGGCCCCGCGGCCGATACGGCGTCGCGCCGAGATAGCATGAAGGATGGATGGTATCAGCACCACCCGCCCCAGCCGGGATGCCGCGAGCGTCAGCCCAATCACGGCCGCGCTCAATCCGGCATCTGCCATCCAACCCGGAACACGCGTCGACACCAGTGCGCCAACGCTGCCGACAGCAACATAACCGGTTATGACAGCCATCGCCTGGCGTGATCGACGAGCGGGACCATTGCTCAACATCGTACCCGTCCCGTAAGACCTACCCTATGACAGTGCCTGCGATACATCCTTCATGCCAATCCGTTAAGGAAGCCCCATTTGAGCGCGCCATAGTTTCGTGATGAACGACGCTTTCACGGCGCTCAGCGAGATCGATCGGCGTGTCATCGAGGCGGTCTATCGAGCAAAAGAGCTCAGCCGCGCCCGCATCGCTGATCTGACAGGACTTCGTCCTCCGATCGTCTCGACGGCCGCGCGATCCCTGATTGACCGTAGGCTCCTTGTCGAGCGGGCTGCGGTACGTGGCGGCCGCGGACAACCGTCGCGCCCGCTGGCCGTTAATCCAGAGGGAGGTTACTCGTTCGGCGTCATCTTCACCGCGCGTCGGATCACCGTTGGCTTGGTGGACCTCGCCGGTGACCTCGTTGCACAGGAAACGGTGGTTATCGAGCGCTTTTCCGTCCCCGAGCTACTACGGCAAACACGAGCGCTTATCGCGCGGTTGCAGCGCCAAGCCAGCGTCCCTTCCGATCGCGTTCTCGGCATCGGCATCAACGTGCCTGCGACCGCATCTAGCCAGGCCGGATATTTCCATACCCACGACTATTTCGCGGAAATGCGCGGCGTTGATCTACTCGGCAGTCTCCGGGCCGGACTTCCCTTCCCAGTAACGATCGAAACTGATCCCATTTGCGCAGCGATCGGCGAACGCCTGCATGGTGTAGGGCGAGACTTCGACAATTTCTTTCAGATCCACATAGCGTTTCGTTATGGCGGGGCGCTCATGCTCGAAGGGCGGCCCTATCGCGGGGCGCACGGTAATGCAGGTGTGATCGGCATCGTTTTTCCGGTTAACGAGCCTCGTCCCTCGGGGCAGGACCTGCTCGAGCACCTGTCCCGACAAGGTATGAACGTCGGCGATTTCGCGGACCTTATTGATCTCGACATAGCCGGATGTCCGCCCCTGATCGACTGGCTAGATCGCGCAGCCGGTCAGCTTGGACGCAGCATCGAGCTGGTGTCACGCTTCTTCGATCCCGAGGCGATCGTCATCGGCGGACGTATCCCATCAAACCTGATAGCAGCCCTGCTTGAGCGTATCGATCTCGACAAACTGTTTGATTACTCAAAGCATATGGCGGTGCCCGCCGTAGTACCAAGTCTTTTAGCGGAACAAGCCGGTCTAATTGGTGCCGCGTCCGCGCCTATTATCAAGCTTATAATGTCAAAGTAGGCTCTGCTGGCTTCAACATTACATGCTTATTGAATCACGCTCGCGAAAGTGATCTTCGGCCGATCCGGCGTCCAGCAACCTATTTCCGATCTGTTTTGATTCCGGACCGGGTAGGTTGTCCAGCGTCACGACCCGGTTCGTCAGCTCGGCCAAGGGCACCGCCGCGATGCGGGCAAGCGTCGTCAGTGGAGCGGGAACGTGCACGCCCGACATTGCGCCCGTTGATCGCGAAAGCGACGTAGTCTGCGCCGTGCCGGCGATAAACCCTTCGCCAGCGCGCAACCGGTGCCGATCGCCGTAGGCATCAGTGATTTCCAGATCGCTGCCGAGATTGACGATCAGGGTGCCGGCTGTTCCTGCCAGTTCCCGCCGGGTGGTGAAGCTCGATGTCAGTTCGCTCCACCATCCATAACAACTAACCACTTCGCGCAACCGTATTTCCGGGTGCGCGTCCACCATCTCCCAGCGGTCGTGGCCGTCATTAAAGCTGCGAGTGGTCGAAAGTCGATTCATCGGGGCCAAGGTGAACTATCCACCGTCTATTGAACAGGCGTCGCCACCGAACTAATGGCGGCGTCTGGCATCCCGTTCCCGTAAGCCCCCTCGGCGCTTACCATCACTTTGTGCCGTTTACGTTCGGCACTGGGGGTCTCATTCCCGCGCGTGAGGCGAGTCTTGGGAAGCCATGTCCGTTCCTACTGGCTGATCGTTTTTGAGAATGAGGTGTCGATTGCCGCGAGCGTAGACGCCCGATTTGGACATTGGAACGTGTGACTGTGGATAGGAGTCGAAGTAAAAACCCGCGTTTATGCCGCTTAAACCACTAAAACTGCTCAAGAAAGTACTTTTTGGGAAGCTGGATTGGTGCCGATCGGTAGCCAAGGCAATCGCGGATTCAACGCAACTTTAGAAGTTTGGCCCGGATGGGAGAGGGTGTCGCCTAGGTTCCTATCGACAATCAGATCATTCAGACCGAGAGGTCGTCTCGCGACGGCGAAATCTGCGGCACAGCCCTCCAGATCCGTTGCCATCGCTACCGTTGACTTGAAGCAACGGAGCCGCCGCGCTGGCTTGGGAGCTAAGAGCGCGGCGGCCCACCCGAACCATCGTCCGTGGTGATCGAGATGTAATCCCATGGGCGGTCATACGCCAGTCCAATGATCGCTTTCCACTTGCTGCCCGCGGAGATTTAAGGAAGATCGCGGACGCATCGACAGATCGGTCGAGCAACTCTCTAGGGGATGCAAATGAACAAGAAACTCGTGCTCGCCGCAGGCTTCTGCCTGCTGTCGCTCACCGCGTGCGGTCACAAAACCGCCGCTGCCGACAACGTGGCCGCTGCCACCGACAATGCCGCGGACAAGATGGACGCAAACGCGTCTGCGATCCGAGATACCGCCGACGCCATGGGTGGTAACACCGAGGTTGCGATGGACAATCGCGCTGACGCATTGAACAACAAGGCGGACGCAGTGCGCGAGGCTGGCGAGAACAAGGCGGATGCAATGGACTCAGCCGCAAAGAAGTAACGCGGCACCGAGTAGCGATGAGGTGCGAGATCCGCGCCTCATTGCTACCGGGTCGCGCCGAAACACGATGCGACATGCTACCGCAGACCTCCTGCTGGGCGGCGACGTGAGCCTCAACTCCCAACTTATTGGCAATCCCGGCTACAATCGGGATCGCGGCCCCGCCAATGTCCTGCGATCCGTGTCCACCTGCACGCCTAGCCGATAGACGTCAGCGCCCGCGAACAAGGACAGCAGATGGATATCGGACGGCGCGCACGATCGATTGCAATGGTCCGGCAGCTTGGGCCCGGACTCGTGACCGGCGCCGCCGACGACGACCCCAGCGGTATCGCGACCTATTCCCAAGCTGGCGCTCAATTCGGGTTTGGCCTGCTGTGGACCTTGGTGCTCACCTACCCGCTTATGTGTGCCGTCCAGCTGGTGAGCGCTCATATCGGCAGAGTAACCGGGCACGGCCTGGCTAAGAATATGGGCGATATCCTGCCGCGCTGGCTGGTGACCAGCCTGATCGCCCTCCTGTTCATCGCCAATACGATCAACATCGGTGCGGACATCGCAGCAATGGGCGATGCGGCCGAACTGGTGGTCGGCGCCGGTGGCCACATTTTCACAGTGGCGTTTGCGATCGGTTCGTTACTGCTACAGATGTTCGTGCCGTATCGACGCTACGCCGCGTTCCTCAAATGGCTGACGCTGGTGCTGTTCGCCTACGTCGCCCTTGTCTTCATGGTGCATGTCGACTGGCCCGCAGCCGCCAAGGGGCTGGTCTGGCCGGTGATCGCTGGGACTAGCGGGATCACTACGGTCGTGGCGATCTTCGGCACGACGATCAGCCCCTATCTCTTTTTCTGGCAAAGCTCGCAGGAAGCCGAAGAGGTCGCGACGAGCGCAGATGCGCGCCCCCTGGTCGATGCGCCCGAACAAGCGCCGCATGAATATAGCCGAATGCGGCTCGACACGTTCGGGGGGATGGCCATTTCCAATCTGGTGGCGATCGCAATCATGATCGGCACGGCTGCAACGCTGAACGCCGCAGGCAAGACCGACATTAGCACTGCGGCCGATGCAGCGCAGGCCTTGCGACCCGTCGCCGGTCAATTCGCGTTCCTCCTGTTTGCGCTCGGTATTATCGGAACCGGGCTGCTTGCCGTGCCCGTGCTCGCGGGCTCAGCAGCCTATGCCGTAGGTGAGGCGCGTAACTGGAAGATAGGCCTCGAGCACAAACCTTGGGAAGCGGTTGGTTTTTATTCAGTGATCGGAGTCGCGACGGTGTTAGGCATCGTGATCGACTGGTCGCCGATTGATCCGATAAAGGCATTGTTCTGGAGCGCGGTCATCAACGGTGTCGTAGCAGTCCCAATCATGGCCGCGATGATGATCGTCGTCGCGCGGCATTCGGCAATGGGTCGATTTACAGCCACCAGATGGTTGCTGTTTTTTGGTTGGGCGGCGACCTTCGTGATGGCAGTCGCCGCGCTAGCGATGTTGGTTTTCTGATCGTCATCGTCGCGCCAGTCGAACCGGCCTTTGTCACCCTATTGCTCGATGCTCTTCGCGTGCAGCTGTCCAGACTTCGCGCGCCGCATCGATGTTCATAGCCCCGATCACGAGCCCCACGATGAGGTCTGGCCAGGGTGAGCGCCAGAGGATGGCGGTGATCAGTCCCGCTGAGACAATTGCGAGATTGGCAAGCGCGTCGTTGCGCGCCGATAGGAATGCGGCGCGGGTGAGACTTCCGCTATGTTGGCGGTAGCGGGCAAGCATTAACGCGCAGCTCAGGTTAATCGCAAGAGCGCCGAGGCCAGTCAGCGTTAGGGCAACGGGAGCTGGCGCGCTCGGTACTTCGAATTTTGTCCAAGCGGTCCACAACGTCGCGATCCCAGGCACAAGCAGGATCAGGGCCAGCGCCACGCCGAGCCGCGCTCGGTTTCTTGCCGACCAACCCAGCGCAATTAGAATGAGGATATTAACGGAGGCGTCCTCCAGAAAGTCGACTGAGTCAGCAAAGAGTGACACCGAGCCGATCCTGAGCGCGACGGCAAACTCAACGCCGAAATACGCTAAGTTGAGCAGTGCAACGAGCTTAACGACCCTCCGAAGGCCTCCGGTCTCGATATTCCCGCCGCCCCGGTCCATCTTCTTTCCTTCAAACCTTTTGCGCCTTAGCCCCCGCGATGGTGACGTGTTTAAAGGCTCGCGCGTGGACAACGAACCACGTGCCCACCCGCCCGCTACATCCAATAATTAGCGTCGCTTTATTGCCGTGACCGAGGCGTCCATGCCGCGGGCAATGACTGTGAATAGGCGTCGAAGCCGGAACCCACCAGAATTTCACTTAAGCGTCTGTAAATGAGGATCGATATTAGGTTAGAGGGGGTCCCGATCGGCGCCGGTCGGGCCCCCAGAAATTCATATTATTTCCCGTTTTCGGGGGCGTGTACCTAGGACGGGTGGGGTCCTGCTTTGACGCCGATCCACAGAGGTTGTCACAAAAACCAGCGAGGCGGTCGCGGCGCTCAGGGCCGCGGCGTGAAAGGAGTGCTATGGCCAAGATTCTTATCGTGGATGATGAGGACGTCGTCACCGAAATAGCCAAGGGCGTGCTCATGCAAGCTGGGCATTCGATCACCATCGTGCGTCACGGCGATGAGGCGCTTGCCGCGGTAGCGGCGAGCAGGCCTGATCTCGTCATTCTTGATTACACGCTGCCGGGCCGGACAGGCCGCGACATTTTGCGCGAGCTTCGCACCCTGCCAAGTGCAAACGACATGCCGATCATGATGCTGACCTCGCGGCACGGGCGCGTTCATAGCGGCGTGGCCGAGATCGACGGCGCTGACGACTACGTTACGAAGCCATTCGATCCCGCCGACCTCCTTGCCCGGGTGGAAGCGCTGCTCATCGGCTCAACGATCTCCCGCCGCGTGTCAAACGCCAGTACGATGGATGATGCCGGCCAGTAGATCGACCAATTCGCTTTTGCACTTCGATCGAAAGTGAGCTGGATTTGACGAACGCTTTCTATGCCCGTGTCGAACCCCTCGCGTTCCTCATTAGTGCTCTCGTTTGCAAATTCGCCAAACTACGTCGCTCCATCGAGAAACATTTGGCGGACGGTTTTGCTGCTTCACGCCGCTTTGGCCGCGGCATTGACCGCGGCGTAAGCGTGGCCTGAAGGCCGCCTTGCGGGATGCCTGGTGGACGGGCTGATTGCCGCTCTTTGAGCGGAGCATCGATGTCAGACGAGATCATAGAGCCAGCGGGCGAACGGGCGAGCAGTCATACGAGTGGTCGTATGAGCGGTCGGATCCAGATTGTCGGGCGCGTTTCAGGTCGGCGGCGCTGGACCGTGGAGCAGAAGCTGGCGATCCTGCGCGATGCATTCGGGCCCGAGGGTTCGGTTCGCGCGGCGATCGAGCGCCACGAGGTCGGCAGCGGCGCGATCTATACCTGGCGCCGGCAGGCGATGTCGGGCGTGTTGACCGGGCTGACTGTGCCGTCCCAGCCCAGCTTCGCCGAGGTCCAGATCGCCGAGCCGGCAGCGACCTTGCCGGCACCTGTCGTCGGCCAGCTTGGCCGCGGCCGGATAAGGATCGAGCTGCCGTCCGGCGTGCGGCTGACTGTCGATGCGTCGGTCGATGCCGACGCGCTGTCGCGGGTGATCGGCGTCTTGGCGCGATGATCCCGCTTCCCCCTTTGACACGGATATTCCTGGCATGCGGCGCGACCGATATGCGCAAGGGGTTCGACGGACTGGCGGTGCTGGTGCAGCAGGCATTGCAGCAGAGCCCGCATTCCGGCGCGCTGTTCGCATTCCGCGGCAAGCGCGGCGATCTGGTCAAGCTGCCCTGGTACGATGGCCAGGGATTGTGCCTGTTCTCCAAGCGGATGGACCGTGGCCGGTTTGTCTGGCCGTCGACCGCGACCGGCTCGGTCGCCATGACCGCGGCCCAGCTTTCGATGCTCCTCGAAGGTATCGATTGGCGACGCCCGGAACGCACTTTCGTGCCGTCGCTGGCGGGCTAAAAAGCACCGGATTCAGGCGGTTTTCCTGGCTCGAAGACACCCGATCTGCTATCTAATCGCGGTGTCGGACGCAGGCTTTTCCTCCCCTGACAAAGACGCTCGCATCGCCGAGCTCGAAGCCGCATTGGCATCGGCCCCCGCCGATATTTCTGCGCGCGACATCCTCATCGATACGCTGCGCGTGCAGCTCGCCCGCCTCAGGCGGATGCAGTTCGGCACCTCGTCTGAGAAGCTCACCGAAGAGATCGCGCAACTGGAGCTGGCGCTCGAAGAGCTCGAGGCCGAGGCCGTCGTGGCGAACACACAGCGTGTCGATCCCGTCAGGGCGGAACGACCGGCGCCCATCCGCGCGCTCCCGGCACACCTGCCGCGCGAGGAGCAGCGGATCGAGCCCGAGCACGGCTGCTGCACCTGTCCCGAGTGCGGCGGCACTTTGCGCCCGCTTGGCCAGGACAGCGACGAGGTACTCGACGCAGTGCCCGTTCAGTGGCGCGTCGTGCGCACCATCCGCCCCAAGTATAGCTGCCGCTCCTGCGACAAGATCGTGCAAGCCGCCGCCCCGGTAAAGGCGATCGGGCGCGGCAAGGCGACGTTCGCGACGCTGGCCCATGTCGTCGTCGCCAAGTTCGATCATCATCTGCCGCTCTATCGCCAGGCAGAGATGATGGCGGCACAGGGGATCGAGCTGGATCGCTCGACGCTCGCCGGCTGGGCCGGCCAGGCATCGGCGCTGCTCGATCCGATCGTCAGCCGCATCCGCGAGGTCGGGCTTAGCGCCACCAAGATCCACACCGACGACACGCCGGTGCCGATGCTCGACCCGGGCCGCCGCAAGACCGCGACCGGAAGGCTATGGGCCTATGTCGTCGATGACCGCGGCTCCGGCGGCACCAGTCCGCCGCTGGTCTGGTATCACTTCACCCAGGATCGCACCGGCGCCCATCCACGATCCCAGCTCGGCCGCTTCACCGGCTTCCTGCAGGCCGACGGCTATGCCGGCTACGACCAGCTCTACGCCACCAACCGGATCACCGAGGTCGCCTGCTGGGCGCATTTCCGGCGCAAGATCTTCGACATCCATACCACCAGCCCGACGCCGCTCACCACCGACCTGCTAACCCGGATCGGCAGCCTCTATAAAATCGAGGAAGAGATCCGCAGGAGCCCGCCAGACGTCCGACGAAGAACCCGGCTGGAGCGCGCAGCGCCCGTGATCGAGGCGCTCCGCATAGCCCTCGACGACGCGCTGCGACGCCTCTCGCCCAAGTCCGAGGTCGCCAAGGCCATCGCCTATGGCCGCAAGCGCTGGACCGCGCTCACGCGGTTCGTCGACGACGGCCGCCTCGAGATCGACAACAATATCGCAGAGCGCGCCATGCGCAGCATCGCGATCGGTCGGAAGAACTGGCTGTTCGCCGGATCGAAGGCTGGTGGCGAGCGCGCCGCCGCAATCTATACCGTCATCGAAACCTGCAAGCTCAACAGTGTCGACCCGCAGGCCTACATCACCGACGTCATCGCGAAGATCGCGGGCGACTGGCCCGCATCGCGTTGGGATGAGCTCATGCCCTGGAATTGGCGTCGGGCTACCGAACAACATATCGCAGAGGCAGCTTAGAGCGCGGCCTTCAGACCACGCTTACACCGCGGCCTTCGCTACCGTGTCTTCAGCCGCGTCAGCCATCGCGTCCCACGCAACCGCCGGGCGCTCATGCATCTCGCGACGTTTGCTTAGATTGGTAGCTTGAGCTGCCCCGCTCTGTGCCGCGGCATTGGCCCGGTACGTTTCACTGGATGTCATTTATGTGCCCTGCTTGCTGATCATCGTTTCATAACAGAATTATCGGTTTGCGTCGCTCCAACACTATATATTTGTCCGAGAATGGGCGGGGGCCTCCCTCCCCTCCCGGGCCGATCGATCCTTCGATCATTGTTGGAAAACGGACCAGACTGTTGAAAAACGCGTGCGTGGGAGCAGCGTGGCGGATAGCTTCTGACGTCGGCAATCGGGAAAATGGGCTACGTATCAGGAGGGCGCGGCCTGCTGGGCGAGCAGCCGGAGGTTGCAGGCCGTGGCGGCCACCCACCGGAGGGGTACCCATAGCCGACCAACCGCTTCTGGCAGGGGAAGCGGCCGGGCGGCAGTCGCACAATCCCGGTCATTCCCGAGTCCGCAAGACAGCATAGAGGCGGATTGTCAGTCGGTCAGAGCAACAGCAGTGTCTTGCGCATTTACGATCTGCCAGCAGCCATCGCGATTGACCCAGGTGTCAGTCCAAACGAATTTGCCACGTCGGCCGTCCGTCTTTTTGCGTCATCATCAGTGAGGTGTCGCTATTGACCCAGTATTCGACAATTTGCTCCTCCGCGACACGTAGGATGTCGGTTCCGGTGAAGCTGACCGACGCCGAGCCATGCTGCCCCTCAACTCGCCAGCGCAGAGCGATTAGATCGCCGTCGACCAGCGGTCCAACCTCGACCGAGAAGCGCACGCTCGGCATCGCCTTATGCATCTGCGAGATCCATGCACCGAGCGCGTCGCGCCCGACCATCGGCTCCTCCGTCAGCTGGCCAACCAGTACGGCGTTCGTAATGACGCTCTCGGCGACGAGCCCGTCGAGCAAGACCATGTCGCCGTTCCACAGCGCCAGCCAGCGTATCGCGATCTCGTGAAGGTCGGTCATGTCAGCGGTCCTTCGCAACGAAGGAGCGTGCGCTGGCGGGGATGCCAACTGCAAAGGGTGTAGGGGCGAAACCGAAGCGGCGCGTGAAGGCGCCCGCGTCGACGGCATAGGGGCGATCCCAGGTGAAGCTGACATCGACCACCTCCTTTGCCATTCGGTAGACAAGGCCTAGCGGCTTCATCAGCCATAGCGGCACCGCCCATATCCTTGCCCGCTGTCCGAGAGATTCCGCACCAATCGCGAGCAGTTCGCGCGGCGATTGGATCGGGGCACATGGCATGTTCCAAGCCCGGCCAAAGGCATCGTCGGGAGCATCGAGCAGCGTCACGGCGGCGCGAGCGATATCGGGCACATAGGCAAAGTCGTGCACGGTGTCGGGCGGCACCAGCAGCTGCGCGGGCTTGCCCTTGGCCAGCTCGCCCAAGGCGAAGGCACCGAGATGGGAGTGACCGACGCCTGGCCCGTAGAAATCGGGACAGCGCAGTGCCGCCACCCGCACCCGGTCGCGCGCCGCCAGCCACATCCGCGTGACCGCAGTGAGGATGGCTGGCTTCTCGCCGATCTCGCTCAGCGCCATGTCCTCGTGGCGCGGCTCGCTCTGTGGTCCGAGCTGATAGAGATTGTCGATAAACACCAGCCGCGCGCTCGACGCGTCGCAGGCCGCAAGCATGTTGTCCATCGCCTGCGGCCATGCCGTGCGCCAGACCCGCGCATCATAGGGGAAGGCGACGGCGAGCACGACCTGGGCCGCCCCCTCGACCGCGCGGGCTATCGCGTCGGGGGGGGGGGGGGGGGGGGGGGCGCCGCGGCCGCCGCCCCCCCGCCCCCCCCCCCGGGGGGGGGGGGGCGGGGGCCCCCCCCCCCCCCCCGGGGCCCGGCCCCGGCCCCCCCCCCCGGGCCCCCCCCCCCCCCCCGGGGGGGCCCGCGGGGGGGCGCCCCCCCCGCCCCCGCCCCCCCCCCCCCCCCCGGCCGGCAACCCTTGGGGCGTGCCGCGCTGCGCGACCCGGACCCGGTCGCCTCGCGCGGCGAGCGTCTCGATGATCGGGCGCCCCACCGCGCCGCTCCCAAATACTACCGTCAATCCGTTCATGCCGTATTTCCTTTTCAATGAGGAGAAGATGACGTGCCCAGGCTTGCGCGGAAATTGCCGTATTGTGTTGGCCTGCTATACGGGAATGCATGACCGCCGACCCCGATTGGGCGCTGTACCGCACGCTGCTGGCCGTGATCGAGGACGGGTCGTTGTCGGGGGCCGCTAGGCGCCTTGGCTTGACCCAGCCGACCGTTGCACGCCATGTCGATGCGTTGGAGGCGGCTCTGGGCTCCGACCTGTTCGTGCGCTCCCAGCGCGGACTTGCGCCGACCGAACTGGCGCTCGCGCTGCGACCACATGCCGAAATCATGGGGTCTACAGCTGCCGCGCTGCTCCGGACGGCGAGCGGGGCGGCAGGCGCCGTGGCGGGTACCGTGCGCATCAGCGCCAGCGAGGTCGTCGGCGTCGAATATCTGCCACCGGTTCTCACACGACTACGACGCGAGCATCCGCAGCTCGTGATCGAACTCACACTGACCGACCGCGTGGATGATCTGCTCCGGCGCGAGGCGGATATTGCCGTGCGCAACACTGAACCGACCCAGGGCGCATTGGTCGCCCGACGACTGAACCCGGTCGATCTCGGCTTCCACGGGCACCGAGATTATTTCCAGCGTCGCGGCGTGCCGACCACGCTCGCGGACCTTGGCGGGCATGACCTGATCGGTTTCGACGCCGAGACGCCTGCGTTGCGGGCGATGCTTGTACACCTGCCAGGACTTGACCGGAGCAGTTTCGCGCTGCGCACGGACAACAATCTGGCGCAACTGGCCGCGATCCGCGCTGGGTTCGGCATCGGCCTGTGCCATGTGACGATGGCACAGGCCGATCCGATGTTAGCGCGCGTGTTGGACACCGTGGCATTCGCGCTACCGCTATGGATAGTGATGCATGAGGACTTGAAGACAAACGCCCGCTACCGGGTGGTGTTCGACGGCTTGGTGGCCGCGCTTCAGGGTATCGCTCGACTGGATGCCGTTTGACCCAGACATTCCCGTTTTACGATCCCTTTGATAACGTCGGCGTTGCTCTGGCTGAGACCGACCTCGATACCCGGCAGGTCCCCTGCCCTCCCCCCGCGCTCGCCATCTGTCCTCGTTTACGCTCTGTCCGAAACCGATCGGTTTCGGATACGACAACCAATCTCACGATGATCCCGGTCTTCTGGTTGTCTGAAACAGTCGTCCGAAAGTGTGGATACGAAACGTGGCAATGAGATGTACCAAATTCCTTCTGGGTTGCAGGGCCGTTGGCACCGAATGCGGCGGCTTACACGGAAAATAACATACCGGTTGCTATATTGAACCTTTTACGATTATAGGGAAGCCCACTTGCTTCAAACCGATGAATGGACCGCTTCATGAATGCAATGGTCAATCATATCGGCGAACTTGCGGAGGCTGGTGAGCGCATGATCGAACGGCTACGCCGAAAGGCGTTTTTGCCCGAAAGCCGCAAGGGGCTCAACGTCCGCTTTGGCATCGCCGAAGCCGCGCAACTGCTTGGTTGCTCGACCAATCGCATTCGCATGGCCGAAGACGACGGCCGCCTCCCGCCTGCCCCGGCCGGCGGGAATGGCCGTCGACTTGGCTATTCTGTCGAAGAACTGCAACAGATGCGCGAGGTGCTTGGCGCCTCGCCTGCGCGCGCGCCGCTTGATATCCCCGCAATCATCGCGGTGCAGAATTTTAAGGGCGGAGTCGGCAAGTCGACCGTCACATGCCACCTCGCGCATTATTTCGCAGTACAGGGATACCGCGTACTGGTGGTCGATTGCGACAGCCAGGCGACGACGACAACTTTGTTCGGCTTCAATCCACACTTCAACATCACGCGTGAAGAGACGCTCTACCCTTATCTCTCGATCGATCCGACACAGGCCGACCTGCTCTATGCGGTTAAAACGACACCATGGCCCAATGTCGATCTAATCCCGTCGAATCTTGAATTGTTCGACGTCGAATATGAGCTCGCGGCGTCGGGTTCGGACGGGCAATCGGTGCTGGCCGCGCGTTTCCGCAAGTTGAAGCAGGGGCTTGCCGATCTAGCGCGAAATTATGACGTAGTGCTGCTCGACCCGCCGCCTGCGCTCGGCACGATCAGCCTCGCGGTGATGCAGGCAGCTAATGCGCTGCTCGTCCCGCTCGCCGCGACGACCCCAGATTTCTGCTCGACGGTGCAATTCCTGTCGATGATGGACCAAGTGCTCCAGCAGCTAGCCCTCGCCGGAATCGACGTCGAATATAGCTTCTTGCGGCTGATTTGCTCAAAGTTCGATGGCAATGATCCGAGCCATGCGATGGTCCGCACGATCATGGAGCAGAGCTTCGGCCCAGCCCTGCTCCCGGTTCCAATCCTCGAATCTGCTGAAATCAGTCATGCCGCGATGCGAATGATGACGATTTACGAACTCGAACGCCCGATTGGTACGCCCAAGACGCACAAGCGCTGCCGCGCCAATCTCGATGAGGCGATGGGGCAGATCGAGCAGCTCGTCCGCCAAGGCTGGGGCCGGGTCGAGCCGGCGCGCGAAGAGGATCTGCTTCATGCGGCATGACCCTCTGTCCCGTAGGCCTGCGTTCCTGATATGTATCGTGCCTGAGGTGAGTCGTGTCGCGTAAACAAGCTGACTATATGGCAGCGCTGCTGGCGGACGAGCCGGTCGGTGCGAACGCGGCTCCGGTCGCGCCGCTTCCTGTGCGTCCGCGCGGCACCACGCTACTCAATCGCGAAACCGCGCTGGCGCGTGTCACAAGCGGTGAGGTGCGCCAGGTCACCCAGTTGCTGCTTGATCCCGCCCGCGTAAGGATTTGGCCGGGTAATGCGCGGAGTTATCAGCACCTCTCTGAGGACAGCTGCCGCGAACTGATCGATTCGATCATCGCCGAAGGTGGGCAGAAGGTGCCCGCGGTGGTGCGGCGCGTCGAAAATGATCCGGGTCATGATTTCGAGGTGATTGCCGGCACTCGGCGGCATTGGTCGATCAGCTGGCTGCGCGCACATTCCTACCCTGAGATGCAGTTCGTCGCGCAAGTCGCGCAGCTCGATGACGAGGCAGCGTTCCGGCTCGCCGATCTTGAGAATCGTGCGCGCTCCGACGTGTCTGATCTCGAGCGTGCGTGCAATTATGCCGAGGCGCTTAAGGCTCATTATGGCAATCACCTGACGCGAATGGCCGAGCGGCTCAAGGTGTCGAAGGGTTGGCTGTCGAAGATGATCAAGGTTGCAGGCATCCCCGACGGCGTGATCGCGGCGTTTGCATCGCCCTCGGATGTGCAGCTCAAGCCGGCCTATGCACTGGCGCAAGCGCTCGACGACAAGCGCGCTTCAATGGCGATCCAGACCACCGCACGCGATATTGCGCGCGAACAGGCCGTGCGGAGGACCAACGCAATGGCCCTCTTCCCGGCCGCTGAGGTGCTGCGCCGCTTGCTCGACGCGCCGAAGATCGCAACTGAAGCGCTTCCGCCGTTCGTTTGGACCACGCCGCATGGTCGCCCCGGTCTTAGCATCCAGTCGAGCAATCGCCAAGGGGTCACGATCCGGTTGCACTCGGGTTCAGGCGCCGGGCCCGACGAGCTGGCTCAGGCGCTGCGCCAAGCGCTCAACCATCTCGAGGCCGAGGGCCATGGACTGAAGCGATGAGCGTGTTTCCCCGGGGAAACATCGTGCATCCCCTAACTTTGAACCGCGGTTTGGACGACCAGCGCTCGGTGTTTCCCCGGGGAAACACTCGACAGGTGCAGCGATGAGTCGCGCCGGGCGTCGAAGCATTTCTGAGCAGTTTGACCTGTTCTTGCCCTATCTCGCCGATCTGCCGCTACGCGATCAGCGCGAGATGATGGAGCGCCCGTTCTTCAGCCTCGCGAAGTCGAAGCGCGTCAAGCCGATTGATTATAAAAGCCCGGATGGAAAGCTGTGGGTCCATGTCTCAGGCAACCCCGATTACGGCATGGCGACGATTTGGGACGCCGACATCCTCATCTATTGCGCGAGCGTCCTCGCCGACATGGCGCGCCGCGGCGTCAACGATGTGCCGCGCAAGCTGCACCTGATGCCATATGATCTTCTACGCGCTATCGGACGGCCGACGACCGGGCGCGCGTACGAATTGCTCGGCCAAGCGCTCGACCGGCTCGTCGCGACGACGATAAAGACGAACATTCGCGCCGAGAACCGCCGCGAGGCGACGTTTAGCTGGCTCGACGGCTGGACGCAGCTGGTCGACGAGAAGACCGAACGCTCGCGCGGAATGACGATTGAGTTGTCGAACTGGTTTTGGGAAGGCGTGATGATGCAGGGCGGGGTGCTCTCGATCGACCGCGCCTATTTCGACCTCACGGGCGGGCGGGAGCGCTGGCTCTACCGCGTCGCGCGGAAGCATGCCGGCGGGGCAGGGGAGGTGGGCTTCGCGATTGCGATGCCGACTTTGTTCGAGAAATCGGGTGCCGAGGGGCAGTATCGTCGCTTCAAGTTCGAAATCGCCAAGATCGCGGAACGCAACGAGCTCCCTGGCTATACCCTGAGGTTGGAGACGCCAACGGGCAAACGCGAGCCGGCATTGCGGATGCAGCGGCGCAGCGATGCCGCGCGTCCGGTCAGTACGGTGTCGGAGCACACCAGCGCGAAGCCCGCGCCGTCGAGCGCATCTCCGCCACCCAGTCCGGTCGCTGTCGGCGAGGCGGGGGGCGACGATGCAACGGTGGACGTTAAGGCGCTACTACGGCGCTCTCGGACCAGTCTGGCAACCCGCGCAACAGCGGGCGAAATCACCGACGCGACGCTCGCAACGCTGCGCGCGGAGTGCCCGGGGTGGGACTACCAGACGTTACATGCCGAATTTCGCACTTGGGTCGGAGCCGATCCGGGGCGTACGCCGGTCAGCTATCAAAGCGCATTCATTGGATTCGTGCGGCGCTTCGACAAGGCTAACCGCCACACCTTGGGCCGTTGATCCGCATCCCCCCGCTGTTCCAGCACGCCCGGCGTTCCCGATGTGTCGGCTCGATTCGGTAGCAGGCCCGCAAGAATCGAGCAAATGCCAGCATTTGAACCTCTCCCTTCGCGCGCTCTGCAAAAGTGATTCAATCGCTCCCCGGATTTGAGCCGCTATCATAGAGCATCGACACTCCGGGAACGGTGTTCGACTCTCTGGGAACGCAACGTCGATCTTTCAGGAACACGGGGTTCGACACAAGAGGAACGTTGCACCGACACTTCGGGAACAGCGCCCGTCTTGCGAATCGCGCGTTTGCGCACATATTCGGCCTGCACCAGTCGCCTTAACTCTCTAACCTAAGGTATAAACTCTCTAACCTCGAGATTTTCAAATCTTAGAAAAATGGATAAAGTCTTTCGAATGATGATTCACGCCGGTGCGCAACGGCCAGCGGGTGCACTCGCGTTTTCCACTTTTGTCGAAGGTATCCGCGACAAAAACATGATCGCATCGGTCCGAATGAACGAGCGCTGCATGTATCGATCGTCGAGGTTGGCGAGATCACACGGCGCATTGACAACACCCCGATCACGCTGGTCACGAACCCTGCAATCCTGCGATTTATGCGTCAACCGACCCCGACTTTCGCAAGACCGCCGAAGGACGGCGAAGCCCCGCAGGCGCAAGAAGCGTTCGACGATCTCAAGCGCACGGCCTCAAGCGTTTAAGCATAAGCTCTTCTTGGACGGCCCAGGTCTACGACCTTCCCCTCATCGCGCTTTATCCCGACGTCGGTACATGCAGAACGCGCGATACATGCGCACGCGGCAGTAGGGTGAGGACGCCTAGCTCATGGCAGGCGGTCGATCAGGAAGGGATGGCCTACGCTCTATTTAGCGATTGATCCCGCGAATGCCGTCGCCGAATAGTATTGGCGTTTGCCCAAACCACGGAATTTCATCCCCTATCGGCTCTTGGCGGCAGCGATCGTCGATCCCACCAACATACAGGGCGGAGAGATCGACACTGATATCACCCCGACAGCCAACTGCGTCAGAGGCTTGCCGATATGCTTGAGACGCTGGTGGCGTTCTATGAAGGAGATGGCGGCCCTGGGCGCAGCTGATGGGCAGGGGCCTGATTGAGTGGGAGGTCGAACGCCGGGCGCCGCTGCGCTGCAGCGTGCAGCGGTTCCAATAAAGGGGCGAACCCATTCAGACATCGCTTCACATAAGTGCGGTGCAAGCTGGGGGTTTCTGAAACGCTTGGAGCTTCGTGTTACTCGTCCTGGGGCGCTAAGAGCGGGTCTTGCGCCATATACACCTCTTCCAGCGCGATAGACCCGAACCGTTGCGCCCACTCCGCCATCTCGCTGTCGAATGCGGAGAGCATGGAATCAGGTGCCGTAAACAAGGCCACGGGTGGGCGAGGGGGCCTTCCGCGAGGCGGCGTTCCAAACCCGAGCGAGATGGCAAGGTCAGGGGTCATATACAACCGCCAGGAACGACGGTCGCTTACCTCCTTGACCATTCCGAGGTGTGCGGCCCGCTGTAGGAGCTTTCCTGCACCCGAAAGGGTGATCCCGAGATGGCGAGAGACAGCCTCCGGGGTCTGAATAGGGCCCGCTTGTAGCATTGCCAGAAGTTCGCGTAGCGCTCCTGGGCGATGCTGATCCCGCAAAGCAATGAGAGCACGCGTTCGAGCGTTCTCCATCGCAACCAGGCTCTGCAGTCCGGCTTCCGCTCGATCGCACAACTCATGGAGCAAGCGACGCATCAGTGCCGGTGAATCGCGTGTCCCAAACATAAGCCGCGCATCGCCAGCAACGAGGCAGGGGAGGGAGCGTTCGGTGATGCCTATGCGATGCAGCAGGATCGGTAGGGCAAGCCACGCATCCAATGCCAGCTCGTTCTGGACCCATTGGGCAAGAAGATCGAGTGTTCGCGCCAGGAGCGACGGGGCAGACGGCGTTGTATCGCGCTGTGGCGTGAAGGGAAGGTCTTCGGCCCAGTGCCTGCCCCGCTGCGCCATCCGCGCCCGCCAGATCGGGAAGGCCGCATAGTTGTCGACGACCGTGCTCCGTGCCGGCCGGCCAGCGATTGTAACGCCAGTACCCCACGAAAATACGTCGATTTCGTCAATTTCGACGCCGTGCAACTGCAGAGCCCGGGCGTAGCCTGTCCAAGCCGCACGCAACGCCCAGGCATTGGTCACGGAACTAGCAGAAACGCGCGCATCTAGACGCGCAATCGCCAGTGCGCATTGCTCTATCGCGCGGCCAACGGCAGCCCCGTTCAAGAGCGATGTTTCGAATAATTGCGGCCGCATGGTGGCCGTTTATATCCTGAGAGAAGTGTTCTGGTCTACAGCGGGGAGCGGGCACACATGATAATAAAGGGTTATCGTGACCCTAGCCAAACGCGCCGTCTCACGGTAACGGGTAAAAAATGGCTGAAAACTCGCTTTTCCCCGTAGCAGACGGCCCAGACAGCGCCCTTCAAGCCATCGTGAGCGAGGTGAAGGCGCTCGCGCCCCAGTGGGCTCTCCTCGATCCGCAGCTCGTTGCTGCGGCCTCACGCGCATGGTCGGCGAACACAGTGCGCGCATTCCTCTCCGATCTACGCCTCTGGGATCTCTGGTGCCGACGATCCCATGTGCAGACGGGGGCTGCGACCGCGCAAACGGTCGCTGGCTACGTCCGGGCTCTCTCTGGCGAAGATATCAGCACCGAAGCGGCACGCGCGACTGGAGCGCGCTCGGCGGCGACGATCGCGCGCTATCTGGTCCATATCGGCTGGGCCTATCGCATGGCGGGACGGGAGGACCCGACCGCGGCGCCGCTGGTGCGGCTCGAGCTTAAGGCCGCTCGCAAGGCCGTGGGCGTGCGGCAGACCCAGGCACGGGCGATCCGCTTCAAAGGCGACGTCACAGATCTCGATGGGCCTGCGGCCGGTGTGTCACTCACCGCGCTGATCAAAGCCTGTCGGAAGGACATGCTCGGTGCGCGGGATGAGGCGTTGCTTCGGGTCGCCTACGATACGGGCTGTCGCCGGTCTGAGTTGGTCGCGATTGACTTCACCCATATCGACGGACCCGACGAGGAGGGGGCGGGCACCCTGTTGATCCCGAAGAGTAAGACCGACCGGGAAGGGCAGGGCGCGCACGCCTATCTATCGCCGGCGACGATGCGGGCGATAGATCGCTGGCGCGACAGGGGTGGGATCTCAAAAGGTCCTCTGTTCCGGAGGGTAGAAACCTACTTTGACGGCAGTGTGCGGTCGGTTGGTCAGGGTGCGCTCCACCCCGGCACGATCGGAATCATTTACAAACGTCTTGTCCGTCAGGCGTTCGAGAAGAATCTGCTCGGCGCCATGGGCGAAAAAGAGGTTGAACGTTGGGTCGCAGCGGTCTCCAGCCACTCAATCCGTGTCGGCGTCGCGCAAGACAATTTCGCGGCCGGAGAAAGCCTGCCGGCGATCATGCAGGCCTATCGCTGGCGCGATCCCAATACTGTGATGCGCTACGGTGCTAAGCTCGCTGCCAAAAGCGGCTCCAGCGCGAGGTTGGCCAAGCGATTTGCGGCTGAGTAAGCGATGCGAACGGTCGAATCCCTTATCTATCCGATGGCAGGCAACCCATTGGAAAATGGCAAGGTGAGACGTTCTTGTCGTTCGTGTCAGCGATCGAGAAGGGCCGTTCTCGTCGGGAGCGGATGCAGCCGTCATCCTTAAATGACCGCTGTACAGTATAAGGACATAGATTGACGGTAGCAGCTGACCGGCAGGAAACGCTCAGGTCGAGGCTTCGGGGCTCGCAGGCAGCATCGCTAGCGGAACAATGTTGAAAGAGGTAAACCGTCGAGATGATTGACGATCCAAAATTGTACCGAGCGCGCGCAGACGCCGAGCGTGCAGAGGCTGAGATTGCCACCCTACCTAATATTCGCATCCGGGCGCTTCGATCGGCAGAGCGGTGGGACGAAATGGCCCAGCGTGCTGAACGTGTTCAAAGCCTAGCTGCGGAACGGTATACGCACTCGGGGACTGAGCGAGCGCGATAGAGGCTTCCGCCCTATGTCTGCCTTTGAGCGCGGTTTAGTTGTCTGGTAATAGCAAACGTGCTGACCCACGTACCTGTGGCGTTCAGGGTGATTTTTACGCAGTTCTCGCTACATCCTGGCTTGGAAGGAAATCCACATTGACTGACGAAACTATTAACGCCGTTGAATTAGCTACCGAATTGACGATGGCATGGCTGTCGAATCCGAACACGCGAACGTCGGCGGAGGATGTCCCGGCCTTCTTGAATTCGATGCATGATGCAGTAGTCGGCCTCTCAACCGCGCCGGCGGAAAATCCCCCTGAGGAAGCCATTCCTGAATTTACCGGCGCGGTCACTGCGCGGAAGTCGCTGGCAAATCCTGATGTCATTATCTCGATGATCGACGGCAAGCCCTACAAGACGCTGACGCGGCATCTATCTACCAATGGTCTGACGCCCGCCGAATATCGCGCGCGGTACGGTTTGAAGGCCGATTATCCTATGACTGCTCCTTCCTACTCGGCAATGCGTCGCGATATGGCGAAGAAGATCGGTCTCGGCCGAAAGCCGGGACCGAAAGTTCCTGTGAAGGGCGAGACGCCCGCATCGGAACCGAAGCGTAGTCGGCCGGCGAAGGTGGTCGATCCTGTTTAAAGCGACAGGCGGCGAGCGTGCTGGTCATGATCGCCGCTGGCGGAAATGCGGGCTGGTCGGAGTAGCCCAACGTCGACGTTCACGTGGCCCCTGTCGTCACTGGAAGCAGCCGTTAGGCCAGCGCGCTCTTTCGCGTTTTCCGTTCTCCGAGCGCGAATTTCGGAAATGAGCGATCGGGAACAGATTTCGGGAAAGCGGAACCCTACGACAGCCGCCTGCGCGATTGGCGGAGGCGCGCTCCCGACACGGTTTCGTTTGTGGGAACCGAATCGGCTTGTGGAATAGGCGTTTCCCTTGTTGCGCTCCTGCCGTACGTAGCGATCTGGCGTCGCGAGGAGCGGTGCCTGACAACCGGGAGCGTCGCTTGAGCTTGTGGAAGCTATCCTACGTGAGCATTGCCACGGCTCCGGGTGAAATGCTGGATGCAGACGTGCGAACGATCTGCGCACTGGCCCAACCTCATAATTTGCGCGCCGAAATTACGGGAATTCTGACGTATCAGAATGGGCGCTTCGCACAATTGCTGGAGGGGCCAAGAACTGAGTTGCACGCGCTTATGAGCCGGATCGCCGTCGATACGCGCCACCATAGCCTAAAAATGATGGCGGATGGTCCAACTCGTATCCGACGCTATGCAAAATGGTCGATGGCCTATCTTTATCCCCAGGATTTTGCGCGAAATCAGCTGGACGACTTTTTAGCTCAGACGGCGAATGCCTCCACCAGACCAAGTCATTTCTGATGCAAAAATCAAAAGCGTTGCATCACGGTGACACGTTACTTGCGACCATAAGTGGAGGGTGCCGACCCACTCTTTGGATTACCGCTTGAGTACAAATATCTCCGTTTTGCCATCAGCCCCATTACGGAAAATCGGAGCGGCGCTGCCGCCCAAAGCCTCAGCCATGTCGCGCTTCAAAGTCGCGGTATCAGGCATCCCCGTGTAATATCGCCACCCAGTAAATTCGGTCTTGGTCACCGTGGCGAGGAGGTAGCCTTCGACAGTGGCCGACTTACCCTGCTTTGATGCGCTGATCGCCTTCATGATGTCCGTCACCGGGACGATCTGAGCGATCGGATCACCCTTTGGAGCCGGCTTGGCCGTCCGTTGTCGACCGTAATTACCCACCCCCTTGTCAAACCGGGCAGTCCGTGATTCATCCTGTTTATGAAACGTGAGGAACTCGAGGGGCT
>NZ_JASJVC010000046.1:0-28281 GCF_035019905.1 Sphingomonas sp. 10B4
AGATGTGTATAAGAGACAGGGCATGACCGACCTCGGACTGGGTTAGGGGAGGGAATGACCTGGACGCTTGGGCAACGCCTGAAGAAGAAGGCCCTCCCCCAGCCCCTCCCGCGAGCGGGAGGGGGGAAGAAGCAGCAGGAGAAGACAGAGAAGACTCGCGCACGCTCATCGCGCAGCCTCGATACCAGCCGCCAAACCTGCAGCCCACTTGGTAATATCCCCTGCCCCCAGGCAGACCACCATATCACCCGTCTGCACGACCTCGGCCAGCCGCGCCGCAAGCGCCTCGGGCCCGGCGATCGTCGCCGCAGAGCGATGCCCGCGCCGCTTCAACCCCTCGACCAAAGCCTCGGCATCGACCCCCTCGACCGGCGCTTCGCCCGCCGCATAGACCGGCGCCACGAACACCATGTCGGCATCGTTGAACGCGCCCTGAAACTCCTCCATTAGATCGCCCAATCGCGAGAAGCGATGCGGCTGCACCACCGCGATCACGCGATTTTCGACGCCCTCGCGCGCTGCCGACAGCACTGCACGGATCTCGACCGGGTGATGCCCGTAATCGTCGATGATCGTGACGCCACCCGTCTCGCCCACCTTGGTAAAGCGCCGCTTCACCCCGCCGAACTTGGCGAACCCCTGCTGGATCGTCGCATCGTCGATCCCGAGCTCGAGCGCCACGCCGATCGCGGCGAGCGCGTTCTGGACGTTGTGGCGCCCCGGCATCGGCATTTCGATCCCCTCGATCGAGCGCGTCGTCCCGTCACGGTGTCGCACGATCACCTCGAAGCGGTTGCCCCCGGGGATCGGGGTGACGTTCACCCCGCGCACGTCGGACTGCGCCGAAAAACCGTAGGTCACGACACGCCGGTCGCGGACGCGCGGAATGATGTTCTGCACTTCGGGATGATCGAGGCACAGCAAGGCCGCGCCATAGAAGGGCACGTTCTCGACGAACTCGACGAACGCATCCTTCACCGCGTCGAACGAGCCATAGTGGTCGAGATGCTCGGGATCGATATTGGTGACGACCGCGATCGTCCCGTCCAAACGCAGGAAGCTGCCGTCGCTCTCGTCGGCCTCGACCACCATCCAGTCGCTCGCGCCGAGGCGCGCGTTCGAGCCGTAGGAATTGATGATCCCGCCATTGATCACGGTTGGATCGACCCCGCCCGCATCGAGCAGCGCCGCGACCATCGACGTCGTCGTCGTTTTGCCATGCGTCCCGGCAACCGCGACGGTCGATTTCAGCCGCATCAGCTCGGCGAGCATCTCCGCGCGCCGCACCACCGGGATGCGCCGTTCGAGCGCGGCCTCGACTTCGGGGTTGCCGCGTTTGATCGCGGTCGACGTGACGATCACCGCGGCATCGCCGAGATTGTCAGCATGGTGCCCGATCAGCACCTTGATGCCACGCGCGCGCAGACCTTCGACGACATAGCCCTCGGCGACGTCCGAGCCCTGCACCGCATAGCCGAGGTTCTTCATCACCTCGGCGATGCCCGACATGCCGATGCCGCCAATGCCGACGAAGTGGATCGTCCCGATGTCGGTTGCGACGCCCCTCATGCGAATGCTGCCTTTACGGGCTGCGGCTTGCCGATCGGCATGTCGCCGAGCGGATCGCCGAGGCTCTCGACCAGATTGGCAAGGTCGCGCACGGCATCGGGCCGCCCGCACGCCCGCGCACGCCCGGCGGCGTTCTGCAGCGCTTCGGGGTCGAGCCCGAGCTTCTGCATCTGCTTGGCAAGCTCGACCGGGGTGAAGTGACGCTGATCGATCGTCCGCGCGCCGCCCGCTTGCGTCATCTCGCGCGCATTGGCGGTCTGGTGATCGTCGGTCGCCGAGGGGAGCGGCACGAGGATCGCCGGACGCCCGGCACAGGTCAGTTCGGCGAGCGTCGAGGCCCCTGCGCGGGCGATCACGAGATGCGCCCAGGCAAGCTGTTCGGGCATGTCGGGCAAGTACGTGGCAAGGTCAGCGGCAATCGACAGCTCGGCATATTTGGCGCGGCAGGCCTCGATATCCTCGATCCGCGCCTGGTGGGTGACTTGCAGACGCCGCCGAAAGGCGACGGGCAACATCGAAAGGCCGTCGGGGACGACCTGCGAGAGGACGCTCGCGCCCTGGCTCCCGCCGGTGACGAGGACGCGGAAGATACCGTCCTCCTCGAGCAGCGGATACGGCTTGGAGCGCAAGGCGAGCACCGCGTCGCGCACCGGATTGCCGACGAGATGCGTCTTCGCCTGCAACTTCGGCTTGAGCCGAGCAACGTCGGCGTAGGACGTGGCGATCGCATCGACCTTGCCTGCGACGAGCCGGTTGACGCGGCCGAGCACGGCGTTCTGTTCGTGCACCGCAGTCGGAATGCCGTGGTTGAACGCGCCGAGCAGCGCCGGGAGCGCCGGATACCCCCCAAAGCCGATCACCGCATCGGGGCGAAAGCTCTTGTACAGCTCGATCGCCATCGCGCGCCCGTTGAGCATCGCGCGCGCCGCCTTCAGATAGCCGATCGGCCCGCCGGTGAGGCGTCCGGCCGGGAGGATATGCGTCTGGATCCCCTCGAACAGCCCGGGAAAGCGCACGCCGCGCTCATCGCTGACGAGCGCGACATAATGCCCACGCTGGATCAGCTCGGCGGCAAGGGCGGCGGCCGGGACCATGTGCCCGCCGGTGCCGCCTGCTGCCAATACGAAATGCTTTGCCATTATATGCCGCTCCGATGCGCGATATATTTGGATCGCGTAACGAACGGATTGCGCCGGGTAAACGCCAGCAGCAACCCCATCCCGATCGACAGCGCGACAAGCGACGATCCGCCATAGCTGATGAAGGGCAGCGTCATCCCCTTCGACGGCGCGAGCCCGGTGTTGACCGCCATCGAAATCAGCGCCTGCACGCCGAACTGCGTCGCGAGCCCGGCGGCGGCGAACAGGCGGAATTCGTCCTGCTCGTCGAGCAACTTGACGAACACCCGTACGACGATTGCAAGGAACAGAAACGCGATGATCATGCACGCGATCAGCCCGAATTCCTCGCCGATCACCGAGAAAATATAGTCGGTATGCCCCTCGGGCAGCCGGAACTTCATTGCGCCGCCGCCAGGGCCGGTCCCGCGCCAGCCGCCCGCGGTGATCGTGTCGTGCGCGGCATTGGTCTGGAAATGGTCGGCCGCGCCGATGCCGTCTGCATCGGGGAACAGGAACGCGTTGATCCGCGCGCGTGCCGTCCCGTAGAACATATAGGCCGCCCCCAGCCCCAGCGGCACTGCGGCGATCAGCCCGCCGATCACCTTGGGCGACGTGCCCGAGATCATCAGCAACGCCATCCACACCGCGCAGAACACCACGGTCTGCCCGAAATCGGGCTGGAGCATCAGCAACAGCGCGACGAGCGCGGTCATCCCGCCGGTGATCATGACCACCGGCAGCGATTCGTCCTGCGCGCGCATCGACAGCACCCAGGCGGCGGTGACGATGAAGAAGGGTTTGAGGAACTCGGACGGCTGGAGCAGCGATACGCCGAGGTTGAGCCAGCGCGTCGCGCCGTTCTTCTGCACGCCGATCACCGGCACGAGCATCAGCAATATCAGACACGCGACTGTGCCGATCAACGCCATCCGTCGCGCGACCGGCACGGGCAGCATCGAGACGACGAGCAGCACGGGGAGCGACACGCCGACCCAGGCGAGCTGCCACCACAAATAGAACAGCGGCGGGACGACATGCTTGCCGTCCGAATAGCGTGTCGCAGCGGCAGGCGACGCCGCACCGACCGCAACGAGCCCGACCGCCACCAGCAGCAGCGTCAGCAGCAGCAGCATCCGGTCGATATCCCAGAACCACATGCCGAGCGCCGAGCGGTCTCCCCGACCGCCGCGATGCTTCATGCTCTTCCACAGCTTTGGAGGCGGGGTGCGCTGCTCGGTCACGCCAGCGCCTCGACCGCGGCGCGGAACTGGTCGCCGCGATCCTCGAAATCGCGGAACTGGTCGAACGAGGCGCACGCCGGCGACAGCAGGACGGTGTCGCCCGGCTGCGTGTTGGCGGCGGCCTGCGCGACGGCGGTGGCGAGGTCGCCGCTCACCGTCACGGGGATCTTGCCGTCGAGGATCGCGGCGAACGTCTGGGCGGCGTCGCCGATAGTATAAGCGTGGACGACATGGCCGAACGACGGAGCGCAGGCGTCGAGATCGTCCGACTTGGCCTTGCCGCCGAGGATCCAGTGGATCCGCGTGAACGCCGCGAGCGCGGGCGCGGTCGATTCGGGGTTGGTCGCCTTGCTGTCGTTGACGAACGTGACGCCGCCCCGCACCGCGACGCGCTCCATCCGGTGCGGCAGGCCGGCGAAGCTTTCGAGCCCGCGATCGATCATCGCCTCGGGCACGCCGAGCGCCTGGCATACCGCAATCGCGGCGAGCGCGTTCTGCGCATTGTGCGGCCCCTGCAGGCTTGGCCAGCGCGACTGGTCCATGCACACGCCCGGCGCGATCTTGGTGAGATGCTCGCCACGTCCCGAAAGGCTGCGCGCGATCAGCGCCGAGGGGGTATCGCCGATGCCGATAATGGCGTCGTGCGTCGTGGCCTGCATCGCGAACAGCCCTGCCTTCGACGCGGCGTACGCGGCAAACCCGTCATAACGGTCGAGATGGTCGGGCGTCAGGTTGAGCAGCACCGCGACTTCGCAATCGAGGCTGACGGTAAGGTCGATCTGGTAGCTCGACAGTTCGAGCACATAGACGCCGCCTTCGGGCAACGGCGTCTGTTCGAGGACCGGCAGGCCGATATTGCCGCCCATCAGGCTGGAGATCCCCGCGCTCTGCAGGATGTGGTGGACGAGCGCGGTGGTGGTCGACTTGCCGTTGGTCCCGGTGATGCCGACGACCTTGTGCGCGGGGAGCGCCGGCCGCGCCTGCGCGAACAGTTCGATATCGCCGATGATCGGAATGCCGGCGGCGCGCGCCTTCGCGGCGACGGGATGACGGTTGAGCGGAACGCCGGGGGAGACGATCAACGCGTCGAAATCGGCAAGATCGACCTCGAGCGGGTCGGCCAACACCAGATCTTGCCCGACTGTGCGAGCGCGGATGTGGTCGCGCCGCTGCTCATCCGAATCCCACGCAACGACTCGCGCGCCGCCAGCGAGCAACGCGTGCACGCTCGCTGCGCCCGAGCGTGCGAGCCCCAGCACAGCGAAGCTCTTGCCGCGCCAGAGGGGCGAGACGATCACCGCAATTTCAACGTCGAAAGCCCCGCCAGCGCGAGCACCAGCGCGATGATCCAGAATCGGATCACGACGGTCGGCTCGCTCCAGCCGAGCTGCTCGAAATGATGGTGGATCGGCGCCATCTTGAAGACGCGTTTCCCGGTGCGCTTGTAGAAGAACACCTGGATGATGACCGACATCGCCTCGACGACGAACAACCCGCCGATGATGCCGAGCACGATCTCGTGATGCGCGACGACCGAAATCGCGCCGAGCGCGCCGCCGAGCGCAAGGCTCCCGGTATCGCCCATGAAGACCGCGGCAGGCGGCGCGTTGAACCACAGGAAGGCAAGTCCCGCCCCCACGATCGCCCCGCAGAAGATCGCGAGGTCGCCGGCGTGCGGCACATGCGGAATGCCAAGATAATGCGCGAAATCGGCGCGCCCGACGAGATAGACGATCGCCATGAAGGCGACGCTCGCGATGATGACGGGCATCGTCGCGAGGCCATCGAGCCCGTCGGTCAAGTTCACCGCATTGCCGAACGCCACGATCGTGAACGCCGCGAACACGACGTAGAAATAGCCGAGATCGATCACCGACCCGGTGTAGAACGGCAGATAGAGATGCGTCCCGTTCTGGTGGACGATCAGCATCGCGGCGATCCCGGCGATGACGAACTCGCCGATCAGCCGCATCCGGCTCGACACGCCCGCCGTGCTCGCCTTGCGGACCTTGTCATAGTCGTCGAGGAACCCGATCGCGCCGAAGCCGAGCGTCACGAAGGTGCATGCCCAGACATACGGGCTCGAAAGATCCATCCACAGCAGGATCGAGGCGACCATCGAGGTCAGGATCATCAGCCCGCCCATCGTCGGCGTGCCGCGCTTGGCGAGATGCGATTGCGGGCCGTCGCTGCGAATCGGCTGCCCCTTGCCCTGGCGCAGCCGCAGCCAGCCGATGAAGCGTGGGCCGATCAGCAAGCCGAGGAACAGCGACGTCGCGACCGCGGCGCCGGTGCGGAAGCTCTGGTACCGGATGAGATTGAGTAGCCCGGGGAAACCCAAATAATCGGCGATGAAATAGAGCATTAAAGTGTCCCGCCCCGCAGGTTTTCCGGTATCCTGCTTCGCAGGTCGGCGACAATTGCCGAGAGCCCTACGCCGTTCGATCCCTTGATGAGTACCGCATCGCCCGGTGCCAGCAACTTCAAAAGACTGGCGCGCGCCGCGGCGGCGTCGGCGACATGGACGAAATCACCCTTCCCCTCAAGCACGTTTGCCAGCGGCGCCATCGCTTCACCGACAAGAATGCCCGCTTCGACCCCGGCCGCAAGAATCGGCTCGAGCAATGCGGCATGATAGCCGTCCGAACGCTCGCCGAGTTCGCGCATTTCGCCGAGCACGACGATCTTGCGCGTCGCGCGCTCGGCGCCGAGGACGGCGAGCGTCGCGCGCATCGACGACGGATTGGCGTTGTAGCTTTCGTCGATCACCAGCGCGTCACCATCGCCGAGCGGCATCGTGAAACGCGCGCCGCGCCCGGCGAGCCCGCCGAGCTCGGCAAGCGCAAGCCCTGCCGCGGCGAGATCGCCGCCGACCGCGTCGACCGCTGCCAGCACCGCGAGGCTGTTCGACACCCAATGCTGCCCGGGCTGGCTGATCGTGAAGCTCAGCTCGCGCTCGCCCACCACCGCGGTCACGAAGGTCGCGCCGCTTGCCAGCCGCATCGATTCGATCGCGCGGACGTCGGCGCCCTTGTCGAGCCCGAAGGTCACGGTCCGCGCGGCATGCGGCGCGGCGGCGGCGACCAAGCGGTCGCGGTGCGGGCTGTCATACGGCACGATCGCGACGCCGCCGGGTTCGAGGCCTTGGAAGATCTCGCCTTTGGCATCGGCGATCGCGGCTTCGTCGCGGAAGAAAGCGGTGTGCGCAGGCGCGATCGTCGTGACGATCGCGACGTGCGGGCGGACGAGCTGGGTGAGTGCGCTGAGTTCGCCTGCGTGGTTCATGCCCATTTCGAACACGCCGAAGCGGGTTTCGGCTGGCATCCGCGACAGGCTGAGCGGCACGCCGGTATGGTTGTTGTAGCTCTTGACCGAGCGATGCGCCGCCCCGCGCGCGCCGCGATCGAGCGCTGCGAAGAGCGCTTCCTTCGTGCCGGTCTTGCCGACCGATCCGGTGACGCCGATGATCTTCGCCGCTGTCCGTGCGCGGGACGCACGGGCGAGCGCGTCGAGCGCGGCCGTCGTGTCGGCGACGAGCACGTGCGGATGCTCGACCGGCTGCGAGACGATCGCACCCGCCGCGCCTTGGGCGAAGGCTTGGGGTAGGAAGCGGTGGCCGTCGGTTGCTTCGCCGGTGAGCGCGATGAACAGGTCGCCGGGGCCGACTTCGCGTGAGTCGAAGGTGACGCCGGTGGCGGTGAAGGGTGTCGATGCCGTGCCGCTGGTGGCGGCGGCGAGATCAGCGGAGGTCCAGAGACTCGCGCTCACAACTCCCCTCCCGCTTGCGGGAGGGGCTGGGGGAGGGAAGTGCCGAACATAGAGAGCGCGCCGCTTGAGGCACGCCCCTCCCCTAACCCCTCCCGCAAGCGGGAGGGGGATAAGAAGCAGGAGAAGCGAGGGTAAATCACGCTGCCATCTCCCGCGCAACGCTCACATCGTCGAACGGCAGCACAAGATCGCCGACGAGCTGCCCCTGTTCATGCCCCTTGCCCGCAATCAGCACGATGTCCTGCGGCCCCGCCGCCGCGATCGCCGCGCCGATCGCCTCGCGGCGCGAACCGATCTCGGTCGCGACAGGCGCGCCTTCGAGCACCATCGCGCGGATCGCCGCCGGATCTTCCGAGCGCGGATTGTCGTCGGTGACGATCACCTGGTCCGCCATCGCCGCCGCGACCGCACCCATCGCCGAGCGCTTGCCCTGGTCGCGGTCGCCGCCCGCGCCGATCACGACGATCAGCCTGCCCGCCGCGTGCGGCTTGAGCGCCGAGATCGCCGCATCGAGCGCATCCGGGGTATGCGCGTAATCGACATAGACAGGCGCCCCGCTCTGCGCGATCACCGCGCGCTCGAGCCGTCCGCGCACCGGCTGGAGGCGCGACAGCGCCGACAGCGTCGTTGCCACATCCCCGCCGGCCGCGATCACCAGCCCGGCAGAGACCAGCGCATTGGCCGCCTGGTACGCGCCGATCAGCGGCAGATTGATCTTGTACGTCTTACCCTCGGCTTCGATCGCGAGCCCCTGCCCAAGCAAGGTCGGCACGCGTCCGACGAGCTTGAGCGTCTCGCCCTGCGTCCCGACCGAGATCACCCGGATCCCGCGCGACCGCGCGACCTCGGCGACGCGCGCCGACATCGGATCATCGGCCCACACCACCGCGACGCCGTCCTCGACTAGCACTTCGGAGAACAATCGCAGCTTGGCCTCGAGATACGCCTCCATCGTGCCGTGATAATCGAGATGATCGCGGCTGAGGTTGGTGAACGCCGCCGCCGACACGCGCAGGCCTTCGGTGCGATATTGCGACAAGCCGTGCGACGAAGCCTCGAACGCGACATGGCTCACGCCCTCGCGCGCCAGCCCCGCGACGTTCGAGAGGAAGGTCACCACGTCGGGCGTGGTGAGGCCGGTCGAGACCTGATCGTCGCCCGTCGTCACCCCGAGCGTCCCGATCGAGGCGGCATGGAACCCCGCCATCCGCCACAATTGGCGTACCATCTCGACGGTCGAGGTCTTGCCGTTGGTCCCTGTCACTGCGACCGCCATCCGCGGGAAAGGCGCGAAGAAGCGCGCCGCCAGCTCGGCGAATTTGCGCCGCGGCTCGGCATCGGCGACATGCAGCGCGCCTTCGACCGCCGCCTCGGGCCGCGCCACCACCGCGATCGCGCCACCGGCCACCGCGGCGGGGACAAAATCCTCGCCATTGACGACCGCACCCTGGAACGCACCGAACACCACGCCCGGCGCGACCTTGCGATGGTCGATCGCAAAGCCCGTCACGGTCGTATCCGGGGCGCCGGGAACCAGCGCCGAAAGCTTCATTGCTCTTCTCCGCCGGTCGGGGGCTTGGCACCCGCGACCAGGCTCAGCATCGGTTGCAGATCGGCGAGATTCACCTCGCGCCGCGTATCGGGCATCACACCGAGGATCGCCCCCGTGCGCGCGATCACGCGGCCCACCACGGGCGCCGCGTTCCACGCCGCGGTCTTCCAGCCGCCCGTCTCCTTGGTGCCCTGCGGCGAATCGAGCATCGCCAGCACGACGTAGCGCGGCGCATCCATCGGGAAGGCAGCGACGAAGGTCGCGACGTTGCGATGATGGTCGTACCCGCCGTTCGAAGCCGCCTCGGCCGTCCCGGTCTTGCCGCCGACGCGGTAGCCCGGCGCATCGCCCTTGCGCCCGGTGCCGTAAAGGCAGACGAGCCGCAGCAGCTGGCGCATCCGCGCGCTGGTCTGCTCGCTCAGCACGCGCCGCCCCGCCGCAGCTTTGCCAGGTGCCACCTTGAGCAAGGTCGTCGGCCGCCAGATGCCGCCATTGACCATCGTCGCATAGGCATTGGCGAGATGCAGCGGGGTCACCGCGATGCCGTGGCCGTACGCCGTCGTCATCACCGTGGTGCGCCCCCAATAGCGCGGCCAGATCGGCCCGGCGCGCTCGCGCAGCTCGATCGAGGGGCGCTCGCCAAAGCCCATCGCGGTAAACATCGCCGAAAGCTTGTCCTTGCCGATCTCGTCGGCGATCCGCGCGGTCGCGACGTTCGACGAATAGATCAGCGTCTCGGGGATGTTGAGCCAGCGTTTCGGGTCGCCGCGTTCGTCATGGATCGTATAGCTGCCGACCTTGAGCGGCGCGGTCGCATCGAAGCGGCGCGCCATCGACGTGATCGTGCCGGTCTGGATCGCGGTCGCCATCGTGATCGGCTTGAAGGTCGAGCCGAGCTCGTAGACCGATTGCGTGACGTTGTTGCGCAAAGCGTCGCTGGTGGTGCCGGTCAACTTGTTGGGATTGTACACCGGCAGCGACGCCATCGCGATCACTTCGCCGGTGCGCACGTCGAGCACCAGCCCGGTCGCCGCACGCGCCTGGAACATCACCATCGCGCGGCTGAGCTCGCTCTCCATCGCGCCTTGCACGCGCGCATCGATCGACAGGTCGATCGCGTCACCGCGGCGAGTCGGATCGGTGAGGCGCTGCTCGAACGCGCGCTCGACACCGGCGCGGCCGAGAATCTTGGGATCGGTGCCGGTCGGCCCGATATAGCCGAGCACGTGCGCCGCCATGGTCGATTGCGGATAGAGCCGCTCGGGCTCGCGCGCGAAGACGATGCCGGGTTCGCCGAGCGCGTGGACTTGATTCACCATCGCGGGCGAGGCGTGCTTGTCGAGATAGGTGAACTTGGCCTTCATCGTCAGCCGGTCGAGATACCAGGCCGAATCATGCTCGGGCATCAGCCCGGCGAGCCGCCCCGCCAGTTCCTGTCGGTCGCCGAGCACGTCACCCGGGCGCACGCCGATCGTCCACGCCTCGATCGTTCGCGCGAGCGGCTGGCCGTTGCGGTCGAGAATGTCGCCGCGCACCACCGGATTGATCGCCAGCGTCGCCGCGCTCGCCGGGCCGCCGAACAGCCCGAGCAACGCGATCCGCCCGATCACTAACAGGAAACCCGCCGCGATCAGCAGCATCAACATCATCAGCCGCACATGCGCCACCGCAACCAGCGCATGCCGCTGATCGTTCGAGCGACGGGCGGGGACGGGGCGGGCGACCAACGTGCTCATCGAGAGGTCCGTTTTTCAGCGCGCGCGCTGCTGCGCAGATCGCCGATCACGCTGTCGTCGAGCAAGGCGCGATCGAGCAAGGCGACCGCGGCACGGGGACGCTCGCGGCTGACCGACGCCATCGCGGTACGGGCCACGGGCGCCGCGACCGCACCCGACACTGGTGCGACCCGCTGCGCCGGCGCGGCGGCGGCGGCGCGTGGCGCGGCCGGAGCACCGGCGGTCGCGACCGCAGGCTGGATCACCGGCTGCTGGCTCATCGCCACGGCAGCGGGAGCGGCTGGAACGAACGAGGCCATTTGCGGCGCCGTGCCACGCTGCGTCGGTTCGATCGACGCCAAAGCGCTCTCGTCGGCGACGAACTGGTCCGCCGCAGGCGCGACCAGCCCCAGCGTCTCGGCATTCCACTTGTCGAGCTGGGCAAGGTTGGCGCGCGTGTCGAACTCGGTCTCGAGCGCGCGGATGTCGCGCTTGGCGCGGACGATGTCCGCGGCGGTGCGGTCGAGTCGCTTGCGCTCGGCGGCAACCTGTAACGGCACCAGCAGGAAGCCGAGCGCCACCGCGACGCCGGCGAGGAACCAACCGAGACTCTTGCCCGCAAGACCCAGCATTACAAACTTCCTTCTGACCATGCGGCGGCACCGGTCCGTCGTGCCGTCCGCAACGTTGCCGATCGCGCGCGGGGGTTGCGCGCGATCTCGTCCTCGCTCGCCTTCACCGGGCGACCGACCTCTTCGAAACTGGGGGCGTGCTTCGCCGCGACCTCGGGCAGATGCCGCGACCCCGACGGCAGCGACCCAGAGCGTTCGCGCAGGAAGCGCTTGACCATGCGATCTTCCAGGCTGTGGAAGGTGACGATCGCGAGCCGCCCGCCGGGCGCGAGCGCGCGTTCGGCGGCGGCGAGGCCGTCCTCGAGCTCGCCCAGCTCGCGATTGATGTGGATGCGGATCGCCTGGAAGGTCCGCGTCGCGGGATCCTTCTTGTCGTGCGGCTTGTAGCCGAGCGCCTTGCGCACGATCCGCGCCAGCTCGCCGGTCCGCGCGATCGGGCGATTGTAGACGATCGCCTGTGCGACGCGGCGCGCGCGCGGCTCCTCGCCATATTCCTTGATGACGTGCGCGATCTCGGCTTCGTCGGCGGTGTTGAGGAAGTCGGCGGCGCTCATGCCCTCCTGGCTCATCCGCATGTCGAGCGGGCCATCGGACTGGAACGAGAAGCCGCGCTCGGCCTGATCGAGTTGCATCGACGAAACGCCGATATCCATCGTCACGCCCTGGACGGGCATGGCGTCTCGCACTGCGAGTTCGCTGTCGAGCGCCGAGAAGGTCGCCGGTATCAGCGTCAGCGCACCGGCGGAGGAATCGACAAGTGCGCCCCCCGCCGCGATCGCATCAGGATCGCGGTCGAAGGCGAAGACGCGCGCGCCGCGCGCGAGCATGCCCGACGTGTAGCCGCCCGCACCAAAGGTCGCGTCGACATGGCGTTCACCAGCCTCGATCGCGAGCGCGTCGAGCACTTCGTCGAGCAGCACGGGGATATGCGGGGCATCGGCCTGGATCACGTCGCTCACAGCGCGATCCCCTTGGTCTTGCAATGATAGCGGCACGCCGCCTGCATCGCATCGTCGACGCCGACCGCGTCGAGCAGCGTCTTGGGATCCCAGATGTCGATCCAGTCGAACGTACCCCAGAAGAACGCATTCTCGGCGATCCGCGCATAATCGCGCGGGAAGCCGGGCATGATGAAGCGGCCCGATCCATCGAACGGCACGGCTTCACCGCTGGCGTTGCGGCGCTTGAGGTTGAAGTCGGGCTTGCCGTGCTCGGCGATGTGGCGCGCCTGGAGATCCTCGACCTCCGCCTTCAGGATGCGGACATAGCCCGGATCGTACGCGCGCAGGCAGGTCTGCTCGGGATGGACGCCGATGATAACGGTGCCGCCGTCCTTGCCGTCGGCGCGCGGGCTGTTGGCGGCGAGCGCCTGACGCAGCGATGCAGGAATCGCGACCCGGCCCTTGTCATCGACAAGTCCCAGTCCCTCCCCCTGATAATCGCTCCGGTCTTCCACGCTTCCCCCGCACACGGCGGACAAGCCTCTCCCGAACCGAAAAGTGCCCAATCGCAAATTTCGGTGCCTGTAGTGTCAGCGCATGACGCGCAGGCGAGATAAGTCTGTCCCTGTAGCGAACAGTTACCATGGGGCCAATCGGGGACACAAGGGGAAATCCGGGGATGTACCGGGAAATGAGCTCAATCGCTTCGATTCAGCTTCGAGGATTTTTGCGCCATATCAGGTTGTTCTCGCTGTGTTCGAAGATGCGGCGCAAAACGCAGGTGAACACCCGCGCAAACCGCAGGTCGCGGGTGGGTTTCCCGTAAAATCCCCACCGCTCCCACGCTCAGTGGTTGGCTGCGGCAGGACGCGTTTCGACGGTATTGCCATCGGGCGTGGCAGCGCTCGGCGCGACGCCGAGTTCGGCAAGCGGCTCCTTGGGCGCGTTGGGATCGACGATGTTCGCCGCGACCATATTGGCGACGACGTCTGGCCGCGCACTGCCGATCGCCGCGACTTGCCGATCGTGGTTGGCAGTCGCGAAAATCGCCGAAGCGAGGCCGATGAGCAGCAAAACGGCGGCGAGACCGATCATGCCGACCTTGGCGCGCTGGCTCGTCTGAGCCGGATCCTGGGCGATGATTTTCATAAGCTGTGGCATAAATGTAACGTGTTAAGGCACGGTTGTCGATCCCGCGATCAATCGTGCAGTAACCAAGGTGGAACGACCAGCCCCTTGGCCTCTAGCCATGCGCGGTTGTAGAGCGTTGATAGGTAACGGAAACCGCTGTCGCACAGGATCGTCGCGACTCGGCTGCCCGTGCCGATTTGGCGTGCAAGGCGAACCGCGCCGGCGACGTTGATTCCCGAGGAAAGCCCGAGGCACAGCCCTTCCTCGGCGAGCAGCCGCGTGACCCATTCCATCCCCTCGGCATCCGAGATTCGGAACTGCGTGTCGATCGGCGCGCCTTCGAGATTCGCGGTGATTCGCCCCTGCCCGATTCCTTCGGCGACCGACGACCCTTCCGACTTCAATTCGCCATGCGCATAATATTCGTACAGCGCAGCGCCGTGCGGATCGCTGAGTGCGATGCAGACCTTCTCGTCCTTGGCCTTCAGGCCAAGGCCAACGCCCGCAATCGTCCCGCCCGTCCCCGCGGCACAGGTGAAGCCGTCGATTCGCCCGTCCATCTGCGCCCAGATCTCCTCGGCGGTGCCGGTGATGTGCGCCTTGCGGTTGGCAATGTTGTCGAACTGGTTGGCCCACACCGCGTTCGGGGTCTCATCGGCGATCCGGCGCGAGGTGTGGACGAAATGGCCAGGGTTCGAATAGGGCGCCGCCGGGACAAGCACGAGCTCGGCGCCGAGCGCGCGCAGCGTGTCCATCTTCTCGCGGCTCTGCGTCTCGGGCATGACGATGATCGTCTTGTAGCCCTTGGCATTGGCGACGAGCGCGAGCCCGATCCCGGTGTTGCCCGCAGTTCCTTCGACGAAGGTGCCACCCGGCGCGATGCTCCCGCGCGCCTCGGCATCCTCGACGATCCCGAGCGCGGCGCGGTCCTTGACCGAGGCACCAGGGTTGGCGAATTCGCATTTGCCGTAGATTTCGGCACCGGCGGCTTCGCTCGGCCCCTTCAACAGGACGAGCGGGGTGTTGCCGATGAGTGCGAGCGTGTTGGGCGTGGTGTGCATCGCGCAGACATAGCGTGCCTGTCCGCCCCTGCAATGGAGGGCCGCTTTGCTGACGACAAATCCGCCTTTCAGTCCTCCGCCGGGAAGCAATGACGCGCCGCTCCGCTGGCGCGAAAATCTTTTAGACGGAAGAGCGCCTACGCCGACATCGTCGCGGCCAGCAACCGCGCTAGGCCACCCCCGCCGCGCGCAGATGCGGCCGCAGCCGTCCACTCAGCCACAGGAAGAACATCCGGTAATCGCTCGCGAGCGACCAGAGCGGATAGGTGAAGGTCGCCGGGCGGTTCTTCTCGACGCCGAAATGCGCGCCCCAGGCAAAGCCGTAGCCGGCGATCGGCAGCGCCAGCCACCACCACCCGCCCCATTGCAGCGCAACCGCAAGGAACAGGAACGTCAGCCCAGTGCCCGCATAATGCAGCGCGCGCGTCTGCGGCCGCGCATGCTCGCGCAGATAATACGGCCAGAAGTCGGCGAAGCGGGTGATCGGATGCGCCATGGCGTCGATGCTATCCTTCCCCGCGCCCGTTGCAAGCCCTGCCCGGCGCCCCGTCCGAATTGCTGAACGCGCGATTGTACGAGGAATGGCGCGGCTGATCAGTGAGACCCACCGCATCAGCGGCAGCCCGCGGTGCGGCTCGGCGGGATCGAGAATGTTGTGGTGGCCATGACGAGAAGACTCTCGCCGATCTCCATGACCGCATCGCCCGGACGATCGCGTGCCTCCCCTGCCCCGTGCGTGCGGGGAGAGCTTATTGCAGCCCCTGTTCCCGGCATGCAGCGCGTGATATGTTCCTGCAATGTTCACGATCGCTTCCGAGTCCGCCGCTCAGCGCGCCGCCGATTCCTACGGAGCGGAAATCGGCCGCGAGCGCGCCGCCCCGCCTCCCTGTGAGGCGCCCCCGGGGCGCGACGCGCACGTTTTTCCGCCGCGGCCGCTGCGCTGGCTGTTCCTCGATCTCAACAGCTATTTCGCCGCAGTCGAGCAACAGCTCGCGCCCGAATTGCGCGGCAAGCCGATCCTCGTTGCGCCCGTCGACAGCGATACCACCGTCGCGATCGCCGCGAGCATCCAGGCCAAGCGCTTCGGCATCCGCACCGGCACGCCCGTCTGGGAAGCGAAGCGGTTGTGCCGCGAGCTGATCGTCGTCCCCGCCCGCCACGACAAATATGTCGAATTCCACGAGGCGATCGTCGCCGAGATCTGGAAGCATATTCCCGTCACCAAGGTCTGCTCGATCGACGAGGTCGCCTGCCGCCTGCTCGACAATGAGAACAGCGTCGCCGAGGCGACCGCGCTCGCACGGCGGATCAAGGCCGGGATCCTCGCACATGTCGGCGAATGCCTGACGAGCTCGGTCGGCATCGCCCCCAACCGGCTCCTGGCGAAGCTCGCGTCGGACATGCAGAAGCCCGACGGGCTCGTCGTGCTCGAAGCCGCGAGCTTGCCGCAGCGGCTCTACGATCTGCAACTGCGCGACATCAGCGGCATCGGCGCGAAGATGGAGCGGCGGCTCGCGCAGGACGGGATCAACGACATCCGGCAATATTGCGAGCGCCGCCCGCGCGACGCCGGCACCGCGTGGGGCGGCACCAATGGCGATCGGCTGTGGTACCAGCTCCACGGCGTCGATCTGCCCGAAAAGGCGACGCAAAGCCGCAGCATCGGCCACAGCCATGTGCTCTCGCCGGGCAAGCGCGGCGTCGTACCCGTCCGCCTCACCGCACGCCGGCTCGCCTTCAAGGCGACCAGCCGGTTGCGCCGCAAGCAGTACCGCGCACGGCTCCTGGTGCTCCACGCCCGTTTCGAGGACGACAAGTCGAGCTGGCGCACGTCGGTCAAACTGCCCGCGACGCAGGACAGCTTCGTCGTGCTCGCAGCACTCGAGTCGCTGTTCCCGCGGCTGATCGCGGCGGGGCGGACGCGACGCGGCGATTTCCAGATCCGCATGGTCGGTGTGACGCTTGCCGAGATCGAACCTGTCGCTGGCGAACAGGATTCGCTGTTCGGCCTGCTCGACCCCGACGACCCGCTCGCGCGCGAAACCCGCACGCTCGCGCTCAGCCGCGCGATGGACCGGATCAACGAAAAGTTCGGGCGCAATGCGGTCAGCCTCGGTCCGCAGCACGGCGAGCGAATCGACCGCATCGGAACCAAGATCGCCTTTGGCAGAATCCCGGATCTTGATGAGTTTCATGAATGAAGATGAACCTCGGATGACCGAATTATTGCAACGCAAGAAAGTGTACGTCGCAGTAACACTACCCTCTTGACGCACAATGTTGCGTGCGCGAAGCCGTTGGCATGACCACTCGACTCCTCCCCGCCGCCGCGTTCGCGCTCCTTGCCCTTTCGGCCTGCGACAGCAAGCCGACCGAAGTGACCTCGGTCACGCCCGACCCGATGGCGTCGGTTCTCGCCAACAAGGCGCCGGTCGAGCTGCCGCCCGCGATCAAGTCCGAAGCGACGCTGCGCTGCAAGGACAACAGCCTTGTCTACGTCACGTTCTTCGAAGGCGACAAGCAAGTGCTGGTCAAGTCGAAGCCCGACGCGACCCCGGTCAAGCTCACCGCCGAAAAGGCCGGCGATCCGCTCAAGGCCGATGGCTATGTGCTGACGGGCAACCCCAAGGCCGTCACGCTCACGCAGCCGGGCAAGCCTGCCCAGCTCTGCGACATCTGATCCTTTCACGGAAAGCCCCTCCTCCCTCGGGGGCGGGGCTTTCCGTCCTCCAAACCTTGCCTCTGCCGCGGCGATTGGCCACGATGGGTCGTTCGATACGATAAGGACCCTTCATGTCGACGATCGCGATCTACAGCCTCAAGGGTGGCGTCGGCAAAACGACGCTGACGGTGAACCTCGCCTGGTGCGCGGCCACGCTGTCGTCGCGCCGGACGCTGTTATGGGATCTCGATCCGCAAGCCGCCTCGAGCTTTCTCCTGTCGAACCGCGCCGCCGGCACCAAGCCGCGCGAACAAGCGCAATCGGTCTTCGCCAAGGATGTCGAACCCGAAAAGCTGATCGAGCAGACCGCGGTCGCGCGGCTCGACCTGCTCGCCGCGGATGCGTCGCTGCGCGGGCTCGATCTGCTGTTCCACGAACTCGACAAGAAGAAGCGGCTGCAGAAACTGCTCGTCGGCCTGCGCAAGAATTATGACCGCGTGCTGCTCGATTGCCCGCCCGGCCTGACCGAGACGAGCGATCAGGTGATGCGCGCCGCCGATCTGATCGTCGTTCCCGTCATCCCCTCGCCTTTGTCCGAACGCGCGCTCGCCGAAGTGGTCAAGCATCTCGGCGCCAAGGTCGAGGTCATGCCGGTCCATTCGATGGTCGACCGCCGCCGCAAGCTCCACGCCGACGCGATCGCGCGGCATCCCGACTGGCCGGTGATCCCGATGGCGAGCCAGGTCGAGCAAGTCACCGTGCGTCGCGAAGCGGTCGGCAGCTTCGCGCCACGCTCGGCGGGGGCGCAGGCATTTGCCAGTCTGTGGCAGGCGATCGAGCGCCGCCTCGCCGCGTGAGACCGCGCGTCACGCCGCTCGATCCCAATCTCGTGCTCGGCGCCTATTCGGTCGGCGTCTTCCCGATGGCCGACGGGCGCGACATCGACGACGTCTATTGGGTCGAGCCCAACGACCGCGCGATCCTCCCGCTCGACGGTTTCCACCTCTCGAAATCGCTGCGCAAGACGATCGCGACCGAGCGCTACCGCGTCACCGCCGACCGTGCCTTCCCCGACATCCTGCGCTTGTGCGCCGAATCGGCCGAGGATCGCCCCGACACCTGGATCAACGGGCCGATCGAACAGGTTTTCAACATGCTCCACACGCTCGGCTTTGCGCATTCGATCGAAGTCTGGGACGGCGAGACGCTGGTCGGTGGGCTTTACGGCCTCGCGCTCGGCCACGCGTTTTTCGGCGAGAGCATGGTCAGTCGCGCGCGCGACGCGTCGAAGGTCGCGATCGCGTGGCTCGTCGCGCGGCTGCGCGTCGGCGGGTTCAGCTTGCTCGATTGCCAGTTCATGACCGATCACCTCGCCTCGTTGGGGGCGGTCGAGATCAGCCGCGCGGCCTATCTCGCGTTGTTGTCGCCCGCGGTATCCTCGGCGATCGGCTCATCGGCTTCGTCGGTCTCGGTCGCCGATTTCTTCGCGCTCGACCGCGGTTTCGCGCTCGGATCGCCCCCACCGCCGACCGCGATCGAATCGGGGCCGCCTTCGGGGAAGGTCATCGCGCAGCTCTTGACCCAGACGTCGTAGATCGGGTGCGGCACGACGTTGAGCGCGGGCCGTTCCTTGAACAGCCAGCCCGAGAACGGACGGCGCCACACCTTGTCGGTGCCCTGCACGTCGAGCTGGACGAACGCGCCGGTATAATGCTCCTGCTCCCACGGCGCGGTCTGCTCGCACGCGCGCAGCCGGATCACGACATCGCCGACGCGTACTGCAGTACCGGGCTTGAGCGTCACGTCGCGCGCCACGCCGTTGCGCTTGTTGAGCAGTCCGAGCGTCGCGACGCGCTGCGCCATCGGCGTCGCGCCAAAGCTCGGGTCGACGCCGCCACCGACATCGACCGTCACGATATTGGCAGCGCTAGTGTCGGCGTCGAGCGCGGTCTCGGGAGTCGGCTGCTGCGTCGGCGCGGCGGTCTTGGTCGGGCCGCAGGCGGTTACCGCCAGCGACACCAGCACCACGCCCACCAACGCGCGGCGAATCACGCGTCGGGGGTCCAGGCTTCGTAATCGCCCGTCGCGGCGGCGCGCACGCCGCCCTTTTCAAGCGCACCGCTCGGCCGATACGCAGCAAGCGTGCCGGTGAGATTGGGCTCGGCGGGGATCTGCCAGGCGCGCGGCGCGGGCAGCGCGCGCGAGGGGACATCGGCGACTTGATGGTGCAGCCAGCCAAACCATTCGGGCGGCACGCGGCTGGCATCGTTGACGCCGTTATAGATCACCCAGCGCCGCGGGTTGCCCGCGGTGTCGGCACCGCCCTCGTAATAGACGTTGCCGAGCGCGTCTTCGCCGACACGCGCCTTGCCGCGCAGACCGAATGCCGTGCCCCAGCTCGCGCCGGTCCACCACGTGAAAGGATTGAGATTGATGCCCATGGCGTAGCGCTTAGCGCGGGCTCGCGCCGCCTTCAACCGCGATCACTTCGCCGGGCGCCCTTGCCAGCTGACATGATCGCCCTCGCTGATCCCCAGATCGAGCGCGCGTCCGCCCCGCAGCTCGAGCACCGCGCTGACCGGCTCGCCCGAGGGGATCTGCGCTTCGGATTGCGGAACGGTGTTTTCGGCGATCCGCGCGATCGTCCCGTCGGGGCGGATGAACAGGATGTCGAGCGGGCTCGGGGTGTTCTTCATCCAGAAGCTCGCCTCGCGCGGCGGCCCCTTGGGCGGGTACGGCGCGAACAGCATCCCGCCATCGAGCGGAATGTCGGTGCGGAACATCAGCCCGCGCTGCTGTGCTTCCTCGGTCTTGGCGCGTTCGACCGCAAAGGCGTGCGTGCCGTTGCTGCTGGCGATCGTCAGCGCGATCGTCCCGGCGGGCGCCTCGGCAGCTTGAGTCGTGGGCGCCGCGGTGCATCCAGCGGTCGCGAACACCAAAGCGAGCGCCGCCGCGCGCGCGTTTGCAACAACCATGGGTACGCTTAGCCTTCCTCTTCGACCGCCACCGCAAGCGGCCCCTTGTCGCCCGCGCTCATCCTTGCGCGCAGCCGTTGGCCGGGCTCGACCTCGGCAAAGCCTGCACGCCGCAGCGTTTCGACATGGACGAAGATATCGCCCGAATCGCCATCGCGCATCAGGAAACCATAGCCCTTGAGACGATTGAACCATTTCACCGTCACCGGTTCAAAAGGCCCGGCCTGGTCGAGCAAGCCGAGCACATCGTTCCGCAGCGCGTCGCTGCGCGGGCGCTGGAGCGGCTCGATCGCGTTGGAAAGGTCGATCGACAGGATCTCGGTCGCCTGCAAGCCACGGTCGCGCATTCCGGCGAGGCATTCGAGCCGCGCGCCCTCGGGCAGGCTGCGGCGGTTATGCGGGCGCAGCACCGAAAAATGGATCAGGATGTCGCCGACCGACGCATCGTCCGCGACGAGAAAGCCGAACCCCCGCGTCATATCGAACCATTTGAGCACGCCAGTATAGACGCGCGCGGAATCCGACGACTCTGCGCCGGAAAACTCCATCTCTTTTTTCCAATCCAGCGCCCCAAGCGCCGGAATCGTTTCGTTGCGCATCGCCACTTCCCCCGACACAATAATAAGCACGGTCTGAGCGCGAAGCAATATCTTCCGCCCTTCGGTCCGAACCGGTACTTTTATTTGAACTATACAGGATTCATTAGCTGAGCGTATCGAAAACTTCGCCGGGGGCCATCGCGGCAATCCGTCGGGCAAGGGCATAGTCATGGCCGGCGCGAATCATCGCGGCGATATGCTTCTCACGCAGCGGACGCTCGGCCTGCGCCAGCGCGAACGGGCCGATCCGCTTGCGGCGCGCAAACGCCAGCGCGGTCTCGAGAGCGCGCTCCTCAACCGCGGGAACGATCGCCGCGCTGTCGGCCTCGTCGATCCCGTCATGGTGCAGTGCGCCCGTCACGCGCCGCTTGCCCAAGCCCCGCCGCCCCATCGCCGCGGCGCGCGCCTCGCCAAAGGCGCGATCGTCGATATAGCCGAGTTCGGCGAGCTTTTCGGCGAGCGCTTCGGGCGCCGCGTGCGCCCCGTCCCAGCCGCGCTCGCGGATCTTGCGGACGAGGTACGCCGTCAACCGGGCACGCGTCGTCGCAAAGCGCTCGACATAGCGTAAAGCGAGCCGTTCGAGCGCCGCCGCATCTAACGGCGGCGCAACGCGTATCTCTTTGCGAGCGGATCGTTTCGGGGCTTGATCGTGCATGACGCCATCATTGTGCCATAGTCGGTCCCGATTTTGAACGCTTGGCATAAGCAGGGGTGCGTGCTGAAGACGAGACATAGAGGCGCGGCCAACGCAGGATGCCGCGATCAAGGGCGCAAAGACCAATGAATTTCAAGACGATAGATACGCAGTCGGACGAGCGGAAGGGTGCAGCCGCTCCGCCTGCCCTGCTCGCGACGCCGACCGAAGACACGCTTTTGCGTCGTTTTGCCGATTTCGAAACGCTGGGGGCAGCGCTCGATTATGCCGCAACCGGCGTCCGTGGCCTGAATTTTCATGATGCCCGCGGCGCGCTCGCGCGGCCCTATCCGTTCGCCGAACTGCGCGAGGATGCGCAGGTGGTCGCGCGTCGCCTCATCGCATCGGGAATCCGGCCCGAGGACCGCATCGCCGTCGTCGCCGAGACCAGCCCCGAATTCGCCGCGCTTTTCTTCGGTGTCATCTACGCTGGCGCCTGGCCCGTCCCGCTGCCGCTGCCGACATCGTTCGGCGGGCGCGATTCGTATATCGAGCAATTGCGCGTCCAGCTCACCAGCTGTGATCCCACCCTGCTGATCTACCCGCCCGAGCTCGCGCAGATGGGCGCCGACGCTGCGAAGGTCGCGGGCATCACCGGCATCGACTGGTCGGAACTCGCGATGCGCGCCGCGCCCGACGTCGCGCTGCCGCAGGCCAAGGGCGACGACATCGCCTATCTGCAATATTCGAGCGGCTCGACGCGCTTCCCGCACGGCGTCGCGATCACGCACCACGCCTTGCTCAACAATCTCGCGGCGCACGCGCATGGCATGCAGCTCATCGACGGCGATCGCTGCATCTCGTGGTTGCCCTGGTATCACGACATGGGGCTGGTCGGCTGCTTCCTCTCGCCGGTCGCCAACCAGGTCTCGACCGATTATCTCAAGACCGAGGATTTCGCGCGGCGTCCGCTCGCGTGGCTCGACATGATCAGCCGCAACCCGGGCACCTCGATCAGCTATTCGCCGACCTTCGGCTACGACATTTGCGCACGCCGCATGTCGAGCCAGACCAAGGCGTCCGAGCGCTTCGACCTGTCGCGCTGGCGGCTCGCGGGCAATGGCGCCGACATGATCCGCCCCGACGTGATGCAGAGCTTCGTCGACGCCTTCGCCGATGCCGGCTTCAAGGCGAGCGCCTTCCTGCCGAGCTACGGTCTGGCCGAAGCGACGCTCGCCGTCTCGATCATGCCCCCGACCGAAGGCATCCGCGTCGAGCTGGTCGAGGAAACGCAGCTTTCGGGCGTCGCCGCCGGCGAGGACCGGCCGCAGCGCTACCGCGCGATCGTCAATTGCGGCAAGCCGGTGCGCGACATGAAGGTCGAGATCCGCGAAGAGGACGGCACCCCGCTCCCCGAGCGCGCGATCGGCAAATTGTGGTGCTCGGGCCCCTCGGTGATGGTCGGCTATTTCCGCGACCAGGCTTCGACCGACGCGTGCCTCGTCGACGGCTGGCTCGACACCGGCGACATGGGGTATCTGAGCGACGGCTATGTCTACATCGTGGGTCGCGCCAAGGACATGATCATCATCAACGGCCGCAACCACTGGCCGCAGGACATCGAATGGGCGGTCGAGCAGCTCCCCGGTTTCAAGGCGGGCGACATCGCTGCCTTTGCGATCACCACGCCGGGCGGCGAGGAAACCCCCGCGGTGCTCGTCCAGTGCCGCAGCTCGGACGATGCCGAGCGCGTCCGCCTGCGCGAGGAAATCCGCGAGCGCGTCCGCTCGGTGACGGGCATGAACTGCGTGATCGAACTGATCCCGCCGCGCACGCTGCCGCGCACCAGCTCGGGCAAGCTCAGCCGCGCCAAGGCGCGCAACCTCTATCTCAACGGCGATATCAAGCCGTACGACCTGGCGGCGTAAGCCCCGCCGCTGCGGATAGGGCGCGCGCGGATACGCCGCGCCCCTCCCCGGCAAACGCCTGCGCCTAACCTTCCGGTAAGGCTCCTTGCGGTATAGCGGGCGCGTGAGCACCGAAAACACATCCCAATTCGCCAAGCCGCATATCGACGCGCGAGCACTGCTTGGGCTGTACGATCCGGCGGACACCACCGACTGGGCGCCGATCCGCGCGGCGCAAGTCCATGCCGGTGGGCAGTTGGCGCTGTTCTTGCTCGCCGCCAACGTGATCGGTGCAGCGATGGTCACACTGATTCTCCAGCGAAGCGCACCGCTTTGGGCGCTCGCTTGCTGGGGTGCGGTGGTCGCCGCGATTTCGGTCGCGATCACCTTCCGCCGGCTTGCCGCCAAGCAGCGCGGCGCGGCGACGCTCGCCGCCGTGCGCGACACCGTGATCGAGGGCATCGCGCTCGCCACAATCTGGTCGGTCCCGCCGCTCGCGTTCGGGTTCAACCCCGACGTCGGCACGGCGCTCGGGCTGTGGATCGTGCTGTCGGTGCTGATGACTGCATCCGCTGTCGCGATGGCGGCACTCCCGCTCGCGACGTTGAGTTTTCTCGGCATCCTCGGCCTGGCGATTTCGGTCATGGTCCTGCGCATCGCCGGGCCGGTCCTTGCCGCCTCGGTCGCCTTGTTCACCACGCTGCTGATGATCGGCTGCTTCACGCGGGCGCGTTCGCTCGTGCTCATCCGCTCGGGCGAGATCGCGCTTGCCGAGCGCGACGAGACCGTCAGCCTTTTGCTGCGCGAAGCGAAGCAGGACGAGAGCGCCGACTGGCTGTGGGAAACCGATGCTGCGCGCCGCGTCGTGCGCGCATCGCCGCGCTTTGCCTTGTCAGTCGGGCTCGACCCCGTTGGCGTGAACGGCAAGTCGCTGCTCGAAGTGCTCGCCGGGAAGACCTGGGATTCGGGCAGTTTCGCGCCTGCGCTGCGCACGCTTGCCGAAAATCTCAAAGGCCGCACGGCGTTTCGCGGGCTCGTGCTGCCGGTCAACGTCGCCGAGCAGGAGCGCTGGTACGAAATCGCCGCCAACCCGCGCTATGACGAGCACGGTGCATTCCTTGGCTTTCGCGGCGTCGGCGCCGACGTCACCGAACAGCGCGCCTCAGCCGACAAGATCAACCGCATGGCGCGGTTCGACACGCTCACCGGCTTGCCCAACCGCCTCCACGTCAACGAAGCGCTGTCGCACGCGATGGCCGATGCGGAGAAATGGGGCAGTCGCTGCGCCTTCATGATGATCGACCTCGATCGCTTCAAGGCGGTCAACGACACGCTGGGTCACCCGATCGGCGACCGCTTGCTGAGCCGTGTCGCCGAACGCCTCACGACGCTGATGGGCGCGAACGAAGTCATCGGACGGCTCGGCGGCGATGAATTCGCCGTCGTGGTGCGCGACGCGAGCGATACGCAACGACTCGAGACGCTCGCGCAGACGATCGTCGACGCACTCGCCCGCCCGTACGATATCGATCATCACACCCTCTACACCGGCGCAAGCGTCGGCGTCGCGACCGGCCCGCGCGATGGCCGCACCACCGAGATGCTGATTCGCTCGGCCGACCTTGCGCTGTACCGCTCGAAGGACGCCGGCGGCGGCAAATTCCACCATTACGAACCACAGCTCCACGTCGCGGCCGAAGAACGCCGGGTGCTCGAACAAGCGCTGCGCAAGGCGCTGACCAATGACGAGCTGCACCTCACCTACCAGCCGGTCGTCGATGCCGGGAGCGGCCGACTGACGGGGTTCGAGGCGCTGGTGCGCTGGACGCATCCCGAGCTCGGGCCGATCTCGCCGGTCAAGTTCATCCCGCTCGCCGAGGATGCACGACTGATTGCGCCGATCGGCGAATGGGTGCTGCGCTCGGCATGTGCCGAAGCGGCGAAATGGCCGGGCGACGCGCGCGTCGCGGTCAACGTCTCGCCCGAACAGCTCCACAATCCGGGGTTCGTCGCGGTGGTCGCCTCGGCGCTGGCGAACAGCGGGCTGCCCGCACGCCGGCTCGAGCTCGAAGTGACCGAAAGCGTGTTCATGCGCGACGATACCGGCGCGGTGAAGGTGCTCGAACGGATCCTCGATCTCGGCGTGCGCTTGAGCCTCGACGATTTCGGGACGGGCTATTCGTCGCTCGGCTATCTCAGCCGTACGCGCTTCTCGACGATCAAGATCGACCGCAGCTTCGTCATCAGCGCATCGAAGAAGGTGCCCGAGGCGATCGCGATCATCCGCGCGGTGGTCGCACTCGCGCAGAGTCTCGGCATGGCGACAACGGCCGAAGGGGTCGAGACCGAGGACGAGCATCTGATGGTCCAGGAATTGGGCTGCACCAAGGTCCAGGGCTATTATTTCGGCCGCCCGCTCCCGGTCGAGGAAGCGCGCGTCCTGGCGGCGCGTGCAGCGCAGAATCGCGAAGCTGCATGAGGGTGCTTGCAGCGGAGGCAACCTCTCGCTAAACGAGCCCACCTGATAGGGGTGTAGCTCAGTTGGTTAGAGCGTCGGTCTCCAAAACCGAAGGCCCTCGGTTCGAGTCCGAGCTCCCCTGCCAGCCGCCGCGCGCACGAGATTAGCGAAGCTAATCCCGAGACGCGCAAGGCCGGCCGGCGGGTCGCTACAGCGATCCCGTCCGACGAGTAACCGGATTTACTCCGGTGACCGCCCCCCGCCCCGCCGCTTGATTTCGTACCGCACACGCGCTACGCCGCTATCATTCCGAAATTGGGAATTCTCGTCATCGGGCCTTGGCAGGTCCGGACGGCGGGCCCATGTCCGTTTCGGCTAAAAAGAACATGAGTGCACAGACCGTGGCGAAGACGACCCCCCTCGAATTCATCCGACAGGTCCAGGCCGAGACCAAGAAGGTCGTGTGGCCGACCCGGCGCGAGACGATCATGACCGGCGTGATGGTCGTCATCATGACGACGCTGCTCGGCCTGTTCTTCTTCATCGTCGACACCGGCTTCGAGGCGATCGTCCACCTGCTGCTCAGCCTCGCCAAATAATCTAGGTAAAAGACACATGGCACGCTGGTACATCATTCACGCGTATTCGGGTTTCGAGGGCAAGGTCCGCGATTCGATCATGGCCGAGGCGACCCGCATGGGCCTCGAGCAGCTCGTCGAGCAGATCGAAGTCCCGACCGAGACGATCACCGAGGCGCGCCGCGGCAAGAAGATCCTCGTCGAGCGCAAGTTCATGCCGGGCTACGTGCTCGCCAAGCTCAACATGAACGACGACGTCTATCACCTCGTCAAGAACACCCCGAAGGTGACCGGCTTCCTCGGGCCGAACGGCAAGCCGCAGGCGATTCCGGAATCGGAAGCGGCGCGGATGCTCAGTACCAAGGACGAAGCCGCCGCTGCCGCGCCCAAGCAGAAGGTCAAGGTCGACTTCGAGATCGGCGATTCGGTCAAGGTGCTCGATGGTCCGTTCGCAAGCTTCAACGGCATCGTCGAAGAGCTCGATTTCGATCGCAGCCGCGTCAAGGTGTCGGTGTCGATCTTCGGGCGTGCGACGCCGGTCGAGCTGGAATTCGAGCAGGTCGAACGCAGCAAGTCGTAAGTCGGAAGGCCGCACGCAGATAGCGCAAGCTATCTGCGAGACGGCCCCGACCGGCCGGCGGGTCGCGGCACGCGAACCCGTCCGACGCCAGACGCGGGATTTACTCCCGCGTCCCTGCCCCCAAGGCTCCCCCTATTCCCAAACTGTCACCCCGAGCTCGTCCCGGGGTCCACCGGGATACGCGCACTACGACCGCAGCACGCGCGGCACGGTGGGCCCCGGCACAAGGCCGGGGTGACGGTGGAGGGTAATTATGGGCCGAGACGCGCGACCCCGGCTCAATCCTCCAGCAAGTTCAAATGCAGATAGGCCGATTGAAAATCGGCCACTGAGCGCAGCCGCACCGCGTCGAGAATCACGATCGTCCGCGCGCGCCGCGCGATCAGCCCGTCCTGCTCGAGCAGCTTGAGCATCCGGTTGACGTGCACTGGGGTCAGCCCGAGCGCATCGCCGATCTGTTCCTGCGTCATCGGCAGCGTGTCGCTATCGCCGCTCGCCGCATTGACCACTTCGAGCCGCACCGCGCATTCGCACAACAGATGCGCCAGCCGCATCTGCGCGTCGCGCCGTCCGATATTGGCGATCCATTCCCACGCAATCGACCCGTCGACCAGCGTGTCGAGCCAGAAGGCGTGCGCGATTGCGGGGTATCGTGCCGCAATATCAAGCAAGTCGACGCGCGGGATCCGCGCCATCGTGATCGCGGTCAGCGCCTGGACGCTGTGATCGGCGATCTTGAGCAGCGAGTTCTGCAGATCGACCGCGTCGCCCGGCACTTGCAGCGCGATGATCTGCCGCCCGCCGTCACCGACGATCTTCTGGCGATAGGCGAAGCCCTCGAGCAGCACGCAGGTGAAGTCTGCGCGCTCACCCTGACGGACGAGATAGTGGCCCGGCTCGAGCGTCTTGACGGTGAAGGGCAGCCCCAGCAACGCCGCCTCGTCAGCGGCGTCGAACCGACTGCGTCGCTTCAGCTTGACCAGCAATCGCTGGAGGGTGTCTGTCATGGATCGTTCCCGGTCACGGCGGGAGCGCAAAACTCTCAGTCATCGGACGCCAAGAAGCTCGATGATTGCGCGGTATACTCCGTCTGCTTGACGACCCGCAAAATCGTCGCTCGCTCAAGCCATGATTCTGTAATCTGCAGGATCGATGAC